>JBFEXY010000315.1:0-2937 GCA_041562415.1 Woeseiaceae bacterium | reverse complement strand
TTAGCGGTGATCGGCGTCTCGATGATCGAGCCGTCCGGCTTCGCCATCAGGCCGCGCATACCGGCCAGCTGTCGAATCTGCGCAGCAGAACCACGCGCACCGGAGTCGGCCATCATGTAGATCGAATTGAAAGACTCCTGGTCGACTTCCTTGCCGCTGGCGTCCTTGACCTTTTCCGTACCGAGCTTGTCCATCATCGCCTTGGCAACCTGGTCATTGGTGCGCGACCAGATATCGACAACCTTGTTGTAGCGTTCGCCATCGGTTACGAGACCAGAGCCGTACTGGTCCTGGATCTCCTTAACCTCGGCTTCGGCTACTGCGAGAATGTCGGACTTGCCTTCCGGCACCACCATGTCGTTCACGCCGATCGAGATACCCGCCGTCGTAGCCAGCCGGAAGCCGGTGTACATCAGACGGTCCGCAAACACGACGGTCTTTTTCAGCCCGAGCTTGCGATAGCACGCGTTGATGACATTGGAGATCGCTTTCTTCGACATCGTACGGTTGACGAGACCGAAATCGAGTCCGGGCGGCAGGATGCCTGACAGCAGGGCACGACCGATAGTCGTTTCGACCAGCTGAGCAACCCGCCGGGTTTCGCCATCCTCGTCGGTTACGTCCATGGGCACCCGGATCCTGACCCTGGCCTGCAGCTCCGCAACGCCGTTCTCGTAGGCGCGGCGCGCCTCGTCGAGATCCGAAAGGACCATTCCCTCGCCCTTCGCGTTCACGCGGGTGCGGGTCATGTAGTAGAGACCGAGTACTACGTCCTGCGACGGTACGATGATCGGGTCACCGTTCGCCGGCGACAGGATGTTGTTCGACGACATCATCAGGGCGCGGGCTTCGAGCTGTGCCTCCAGAGACAGCGGCACGTGCACGGCCATCTGGTCGCCGTCGAAGTCAGCATTGAACGCCGTGCAGACGAGCGGGTGCAGCTGGATGGCTTTACCCTCGATCAGCACGGGCTCGAAGGCCTGGATGCCGAGACGGTGCAGCGTGGGCGCACGGTTCAGGAGAACCGGGTGCTCACGGATGACCTCTTCGAGTATGTCCCAGACTTCCGGTCCCTCGCGCTCCACGAGACGCTTGGCAGCCTTGATAGTCGTGGCCTCACCGCGCAACTGCAGCTTCGAGAAGATGAACGGCTTGAACAGCTCGAGCGCCATCTTCTTCGGCAGACCACACTGGTGCAGTTTCAGCGTCGGGCCGACGACGATGACCGAACGACCCGAGTAGTCGACACGCTTGCCGAGCAGGTTCTGGCGGAAGCGGCCCTGCTTGCCCTTGATCATGTCGGCGAGCGACTTCAGCGGGCGCTTGTTCGTGCCCGTGATCGCACGTCCGCGACGGCCGTTGTCGAGCAGCGCATCGACCGATTCCTGCAGCATGCGCTTCTCGTTGCGCACGATGATGTCGGGCGCGTTCAGCTCCAGGAGCCGGCGCAGGCGGTTGTTACGGTTGATGACTCGGCGATACAGGTCATTCAGGTCCGACGTTGCGAAACGGCCGCCATCGAGCGGCACCAGCGGGCGCAGGTCGGGCGGCAGTACCGGCAGCACCGTCAGCACCATCCATTCGGGCTTGTTGCCCGACTCGATGAATGACTCCAGCAGCTTCAACCGCTTGGACAGGCGCTTGATCTTTGTCTCGGAACGCGTCGCATCGATATCTTCGCGCACCGCGAGTACTTCGCGCTGAAGGTCGATGGTCCGGAGCATATCGCGCACAGCTTCGGCGCCCATGCGGGCATCGAATTCGTCTCCGTACTGCTCCAGCGCCTCGAGGTACATCTCATCCGTGAGCAGCTGGCCGCGCTCGAGTTCGGTCATGCCGGGCTCGACGACGACGAACGCCTCGAAGTACAGCACGCGCTCGATTTCCCTGAGCGTCATGTCCAGCATCAGGCCGATGCGCGACGGCAACGACTTCAGGAACCAGATGTGGGCAACCGGGCTGGCAAGCTCGATATGCGCCATGCGCTCGCGGCGCACCTTCGTCTGGGTTACTTCAACGCCACACTTCTCGCACACGACACCACGGTGCTTCAGGCGCTTGTACTTGCCGCACAGGCACTCGTAGTCCTTGATGGGTCCGAAGATCTTTGCGCAGAACAGGCCGTCACGCTCGGGCTTGAACGTGCGGTAATTGATCGTTTCCGGCTTCTTGACCTCACCGAACGACCAGGACCGCACCATGTCCGGTGAGGCCAGTCCGATGCGAATAGCATCGAAGTCGTCGACCGGGTTCTGATACTTGAATAGCTTAAGCAGATCTTTCATTAGTCTGTCTCCAGCTCAATGTTGATGCCAAGAGATCGGATCTCCTTGACCAGCACATTGAACGATTCCGGCATGCCGGCATCCATTTCATGCTCGCCATCGACGATGTTCTTGTACATCTTGGTTCGACCCTGCACGTCGTCGGACTTGACCGTCAGCATTTCCTGCAGCGTGTAGGCGGCACCGTAAGCTTCCAGCGCCCAGACCTCCATCTCACCGAATCGCTGGCCGCCGAACTGCGCCTTGCCGCCCAGCGGCTGCTGCGTGACGAGGCTGTAAGGACCGGTTGAACGTGCATGCATCTTGTCGTCGACAAGATGGTTCAGCTTCAGCATGTACATGTAGCCGACGGTGACTTCACGATCGAATCGCTCGCCGGTACGTCCGTCGAACAGCGTCGACTGACCGGACTCATTGAGACCGGCAAGCTCCAGCAGGCCCTTGATCTCGGCCTCTGTCGCACCATCGAACACCGGAGTAGCCGTCGGTACGCCGTTGGTCAGATTGCCCGCAAGCTCCAGGACTTCTGCGTCGTTCAGCGACTTGATGTCCTCCTCCTTGCCGCCGGTCTTGTTGTAGATCGTCTCCAGCAACTGGCGGACCTTGGCCGTCGACTCCTGTGCCTTGAGCATTTCGTCGATCTTCCTGCCGA
>JBFEXY010000314.1:0-2955 GCA_041562415.1 Woeseiaceae bacterium | reverse complement strand
GAGGAAGCACTGCACGGACGCTCGCTGCCGGGCAGCGACCGCAATTTGCCGGAATCGCTGCTCCAGCGGCGTGGCGGCGCCCTCCTCCAGCGGATTCGGTCTGAATAGGGCGACCTGATTGCGCAGTGCGGACCGGTTGATGCCGGAGAGAATCGCGGAATCCCAGGTCACGGACCCGTCACCGACGTCCCCTTCACCCGCTATTGCCTCTATCAAGAGCGCGGATGCCGTACCAGAACGGTCTACGATCGCAACCCGCTCTCCACGCCTTATGGTCAGGTCCAGACCATCGCGTGGGCCATTGCCGCCATTTGCATCGGCGGGCAGCTTCGAACCGATACCCTTCAGGTCCAGCGATTTCTTCAGGCTTCTGAGGCGCAAGACCGATTCCGTCTCGACTGCTTCCTCGCGAGGTTGCAGCATCTGTATCAGCCGATGGGCCGGACCGAGAATTTTCCCGGTGCGTGTTCCCTGCCTCGCAAGACGCGTGATCGGGCCCCGCATCATCAGCGCGTAAAACATGAACAGGACGAGACCACCGGTCGAAACCGTGCCTTCTCCGACCGCCTGCATTCCGCTCCAGATTGAACCGACCACGGCAAGCCCGAAGACGACGTGTGCAGCCCAGGTTACCCGCCCTTGCAGGCGCGTAAGTGTCGCTTCGTAGCGGCCACTGGATTTGTTGATTCGTTTCAGCTTCGATCGGGAGTCGGGTTTCTTCAAGCTGGAGTAGATCTTGTTTGCCAACTTGCCTTCTTTGTATCGGTGCTGCAAAGAGATCTCGAAAACGTGCAGCGCCCCCCAGGCCGTAAGCAGACTGATAAGTAAAGCGGCTACAGCGAACAGCTGGCCCATGCGCGGATCCACGGACCAGAGCACTACTGCGACTCCGATGAACAAGAGCCCGTTGGTGGCAACATGTAGCAGGAAGCCCTGCATGCCCGCCTTTACCCGCGCCGCATCGCCGATGAGGCGGGACACGAGGTCCCCGGAGGCTACCTTGCGACTCTCCGGGCTGATGCCCAGCGTCGAACTGAATACCTTTTGCCGGAGATCTCGGGTTGTGGCGATAGAGAAACGGCTGAAAAACAGGCGGGCCAGGTAGTCCAGCAGACCCAGAATGGTCACGCAAACGAGAAACAGCAGGGACAACTGCAGAATCTGAACACTGACATTCTGAGTGATACCGGTCGTCGAGTCGGTACCTGTAATCAAGGCCGCCACCGAATGGAAGGGCCACGGCAGCGCCAGTCGCACCGCGACGATGCCGATCGATGCCACCGCCCCTTTCAGGAACAGCGCACGATGGCGTCGGCCCAGCCGTACGATGCCACGGATCGTATCGCCGATCTTTCGGACCAGATCGACGTGGCGGCCAAGCCGGGTCCCGACGGATCGCGATTCCGGCGCGGCCGAACTCGCCTGTTGCGGATCGTCGATCTTCAAGAGACTGCTCCCGCCAGCCCAAACTGCTTTTGACCGGGCCGGTGGCCGGGCTCAATCGACGGCCAGACTTGATTTCGGGCAGCTTCGAGATCTTCCTGGTAGTCAATCTCAATCCAGGTCAGTTCATTGACATCCACCCCCACCAGGGCGTTGTCTCGAGCAAACGCGTGTACAGCCGCCGCCAGCCACTTGTTGTTTCCACCGCGCTTCAGAATAGCCGCCGCTTGTTCGAACAGGCCCCGGGCATCAGCGGCAGAGAATTTCAATATCCCGACGTTCTCGCCGTTAGTCACAGAGACGTCGAGTGTTTTGCTCATTGACCGCAGGATGTCCCCGGACAGCTCAACCTTCATGTGCTCATCGTCGGCGCCGGAACTCGAGTCGTACGCAAAGCAACTGAGCGAACTTTCGAGCAACCGCGTCAGCACGCGCTGGTCTGCCAGGACGTCGCAGTTCATCACGACAACCGGTCCCGATATCCGGTGTCGGGTCAGCCAGAAGGAGTACAAACTGTTGGTCGTTGCCCAGTGCCGGTTTCTCACGACATGCGCCCGGCCGTGCGTCGCTCGCGCCACAGCATCGTGATGGTAACCAGTGACCACCGTTACGTCGTAGATGCCGGCAGCATTCAGCATTGACAGTTGATGGTCGAGCAAGGTGCGGCCGCCGACCTGAAGCAGACATTTCGGGAATTCCTCGACGTGGGCGCCGAGACGCCTGCCGCGGCCCGCCGCCAGGATCACGGCCTGTGTCTCCGGTTCACTCTGGGTTTGCGCTTGTTGAAAACGTGCCCTGCATTTGATCTGTTCGTCCATAAACTTCGTCCCTGATTGTTCGCCCCCTGATACGCGCATTGACGTCGAGCGAAGTTGTCCCTCACGACTGATTCGCAAAAATTAGGGAGTACCCCCCTTAAAAGCCCTTGTACCCAAGCGGCATTCGATCGGCTGGCGCCGCCTCACGCATTTCCGCCCTAACGAAATCCTGCGCTTTCGCGTGCACAGGACCCAAGGCGTGCCGACAGGTCACCTATCCGGGTATATCCTTGCGAGACGGCGATTTAGCGATGCACACCGAGTTACACGACCGAGTTCACACAAAGGTTCCGTAACTGCGTCACATTTTCCGGAACTGCGTCACATTTCGAGTCGCCTTTTTGGGTACCTGTTGCGGCACACCTCGGAAACCAGGACGAATCAATAGAGTTGTAAGTTAGAGAGGTGGGGAAACGTAAGCGACTGATCTCACTACTATTCCTTTTGGTGCCCAGGAGCACCAATTGAATATTGATGGCCATGATAGGAGCGGCTTGCAGCGCAAACCATCACGCCGAAGGCGCCCGAAGGGGTAATCAATTCTTCGGCTAGCCCGGACCCGGAAGCGTGATTACGACACGTGTGCCACGCGGCTCGCGCGGCTCGATGCGGATGTCACCAGCGTGTGCCTGGACGATGCGTTGGCAGAGATTGAGGCCCAGCCCGTAACCGCGACGGTGGCCGCGTGACGGAT
>JBFEXY010000313.1:0-2977 GCA_041562415.1 Woeseiaceae bacterium | reverse complement strand
CCCGCCGGGTGGTGCGCCGCAGCGCCGGCCGCGCCTGTCGGACTACGGTCTGCAGCTTCGTGAAAAACAGAAGCTGCGCCGTATGTACGGGGTGCTCGAGCGCCAGTTCCGCAACTACTACAAGCGTGCTGCCCAGTTGAAGGGCTCTACGGGTGAGAACCTGCTGCGCCTGCTGGAAGGGCGCCTGGACAACGTCGTGTACCGCATGGGATTTGCGTCTACGCGCGCCGAAGCTCGTCAGCTCGTCAGCCACAAGAGCATCGAGGTCAACGGCAAGGTTGTGAATATTCCGTCTGCGCAGGTAAATGCAGGCGATGCAATCAGCATTCGCGAGAAGGCGAGGAAACAGCTTCGCATTCAAAGCGCTATAGAGATCGCAGGCCAGGTCGGCCTGCCGGAGTGGGTAGAGGTCGACGCAAAGAAAATGACCGGGGTTCTGAAATCGTTGCCGGACCGGGAGGAAATCCTGCCGGACATCAACGAAAACCTCGTCGTCGAGCTGTACTCCAAGTAAGTCAGGAGGGATTATTCCCATGCAGGAATCTGTACATGAGTTTCTGAAGCCGCGCGTCGTCAAGGTGGCGCCGGTAAATGACCTTCAGGCGAAGGTCACCATCGAGCCGTTCGAGCGTGGTTTCGGCCATACGCTGGGCAATGCGCTGCGCCGAATTCTGCTGTCGTCCATGCCGGGCGCGGCGATATCGGAAGCGGAGATCGAAGGAGTGCTCCACGAGTACACCAGCATCGAAGGCGTGCAGGAGGACGTAGTCGACATCCTGCTCAATCTCAAGCAGGTTGCCGTGCGCATGAACGCACGCGATACCGCAGAGCTGCGGATTTCGAAGAAGGGGCCGGGGCCGGTTACGGCTGGAGACATCCAGCTTGACCACGATGTCGAGATCATGAACCCGGACCTCGTAATCGCGAACCTGACCAGCATCGGTGAGTTGAACATGCTGCTGAAGGTCGAGCGGGGCCGCGGCTATCGGCCCGCGACCCAGCGTCCGACCTTCGAGGAGCAGTCCGGACCCATAGGGCGTCTGCAGCTGGACGCGTCTTTCAGCCCGGTACACCGTGTCACCTACAACGTCGAAGCCGCTCGCGTCGAACAGCGTACCGACCTCGACAAGCTGCTGATCGATATCGAGACGAACGGCACGATCGACCCCGAAGAGGCGATTCGCCGTGCGGGCAGCATCCTCAAGGATCAGCTGTCGGTATTCGTCGACCTGCAGGGCCAGGAAGAGGGTGCGGGCGCACAGGCGCAGGACCAGGTGGATCCCATACTCCTGCGCCCCGTCGACGAGCTGGAGCTAACGGTACGTTCGGCGAACTGCCTGAAAGCCGAGAACATCATGTACATCGGCGACCTGGTTCAGCGTACCGAAGTGGAACTGCTGCGGACGCCGAACCTCGGCAAGAAATCTCTCACCGAGATCAAGGAAGTGCTCGAGGGGCACGGACTTGGACTCGGCATGCGTCTCGATAACTGGCCGCCCGCAAGTCTGCGCCCGGAACACGAGCTCGCTATCTAGTAAAGGACAGACAAATGCGTCATAGAAAATCCGGTCGTCGACTGGGTCGCAACAGCTCGCATCGCAAGGCCATGTTCCGCAATATGGCGACATCGATGGTGAAGCACGAAACGATCCGCACGACGGTGCCCAAAGCCAAAGAGCTGCGTCGCGTCGTTGAGCCGCTGATTACGCTCGCGAAAGAAGACAGCGTGGCCAATCGCCGCCTGGCCTTCGATCGCCTGCGTGACAAGGAAGCGGTTGGCAAGCTGTTCACCGACCTGGGTCCGCGATTCAAGGACCGTCCCGGCGGTTACCTGCGCATTCTCAAGACGGGCCCGCGCCCCGGTGACGCTGCGCCGATGGCGATTGTAATGCTGACGGAGCAGGCAGCCGATGAGGCGGCCGCAGTGGCCGACGAATAACCGTCAAGTATGCTGGTACGCTTCGGCGTGCGATAAGAAAGCCGGGTTTCACCCGGCTTTTTTTATGGCGACGGACCCGGCGCCCGTAACCCGTCGAGAAACGATCGAAGCCCGGTGAGGTAGTTCTGCTCGTCTCGCAGGTAGGCGTCATTGTGGGTACCGTGAATCTCCAGGAACGCCTTCGGGTCTCGGGCCGCCGCGAATATTGCTTCGCCGTGACGGAATGGGACAATCTCGTCATCACGACTATGGATAACGAGGACGGGAGACTCGACCTCCCGCACAAAGTCCCGCGCCGAATGCTGCAATCGGCTGAGCCAGCGCACCGGCAGCCATGGATAGTACTCGCGCGCGATATCCGGTACGGACGTAAACGTCGACTCGACGATCAGCGCAAGGGGATGGTGCCGTGCGGCCAGGTACGCGGCGGCAGAAGCACCCATTGAACGCCCGAATACGATGATGCGCTCTTCCGGGGTATCGTTGATTTCCGTCAGGTATCGCCATGCCGCGTCGGCGTCTCGGTATATGCCTTGCTCGGTCGTCCGCCCCTCGCTTTGTCCGTATCCACGATAATCGATAATCAACACGGAAAAACCGAGCCGCAGAAACTGGCGAATGGATTCGAGCCTGTGCGAAATGTTGCCCGCGTTGCCATGGAAAAATAACAGTACGCGATCGGTGTCTCCGGGTATATTCCAGCCGTGCAGCCTGACACCGTCCGTCGTCCGGATCCAGACGTCCCGGTACTCGGACCCGATTTCGGCGGGCGTGCGATCGAGCGAGCGTCCAGGGACGTCCGCGAGGTAAAGCATGCGTGCCTGCATCAGGTAAACGACGAGCACCAGCAGGAGATAACAGGCAAGACCGGCGAGCAGCAGTTTTAACATCGCGATTTCGACCTGCTCCGGTTCATGTCTCCCTTGCAGGACGCGTTTTTGGCGACGAGGCAAGTTTGTCGATTAGCTGCGACACATACTCCGGCGAGTGCGTGTTCTTCGCAAGCAGCACATAAACGGACGGAACGACTACCAGCGT
>JBFEXY010000312.1:0-2988 GCA_041562415.1 Woeseiaceae bacterium | reverse complement strand
TCGGTGACTGGTTGTCCGCGATCGGTTGTGTCTCACCCATACCTGATGCAGCAAGCCGCTTGTGTCGGATACCCTGTTGCACCAGATAGAACTTCACTGAATCCGCACGATGCTGTGACAGGGTCTGGTTCATCTCGTGGCGGCCCACATCATCCGTGTGGCCTTCAATGACGACGTTCCGATCGGGATAGTTGTTGAGGAACACGACGAGCTTGTCGAGCGTGTTGGTTCCACCTGAAGTCAGGTCAGAACGACCGGTGCCGAAAAGCACGTCACCCAACGTAAGTACCAGGCCACGGTCTGTGGCTTCGGCCTGCAGCACATCGATTTGTCGCTGCAGTTCATCCGCTTCTTTCGCCGCAACTGCTGCAGAAGCCAGTGCTGCATCGGTCGCGCTTTGTGCCGTTGCAGTCTCGCGACGCGCCCTGTCTGCCTCCTGTGTGCGGGCATTCAGGCGAGCGTCGTCACGTGCCTGGCTGAGCTCGGCTCGTTGGTCCTCGGCGTAACGCGTTGATGCCCTTGCCGTCGCAATTTCAACCTTGCGATCAGCCATATAGACACGGTGCGCACCCAATGCGACATCCTTGCCGACCGGTGCTTCTGCAGCCAGGACGGCGGCCTCGGCTTCCCTGAGTTCGACCGGAATCTGGTCGGCCAGGCTCGAATCGGACTGCAGTGCGGTCAGTTTGCTGCGTACTTCAGCAGAGCCCGGTGGGTTTTGCGGTGCGGTCGCACAGCTTGCGACCAGGAAAGACGTTGCTGCCGCGAGGGCCAATATTCCGGCGATACGAGCGTGATTGATTTTGACTGTGTTCATTGTTGATCTCCGGCGCGTTGCATCTCTTGCATCAGGGCTTCGGCGCTCCGACTCATTTCCTGGTTAATCGCTACTGCTTTGGTCTCTTCCGTCCTCGCGGCAGCCAGTTTCGCCGTCGCCGTGGACTCATCGGCGTAGCGCATCGCCAGCATCATGTCTTCCGCCACGACCGCTTTTTCGGCCAGCATGAGTTTCTGGCGCGCTTCATCCAGCTCGGCGGCGGCAAAATGACTCGCGTCGTCCTTTTCGGCAGCTTGAATCGCGAGTTTCGCTTCGTTAAGCGAAGCAGTGGGGGCTGTAGGCGCAGATACGCAGCCGGCAAGGAGCAACATGGCTCCGGCCAGGCTCGCAGTCGCGTACAGTCGATAGTTTCGGTTCATTCGGTTCGATTCGGGCATATCAGTTCTCTTTTGGGGGGCACAATTCGCCTGATCATGATTGTCCGCGTCGAGCCAGTGTTTGTCTGTACGCCAGCGTACCTTGCCGCTCGCATTCCGACTGCGCTGACCTGACCTGGACATTTTTGGATCGGGACATAGGGAATCGGTTTGCGGGAATGCCTGGTAGCCGGCCCCGCGATAGGGGCAGGCGGTATCGACGGACTAACCTTTTTGCGATAGGAACACGCCTTCTCCTGTATTGTGATAACGGTCGAGCATAGGGCTTACGGCGCAACAGCGCGGCTAAACGCAGGAGAACAAGTGATGAGTAAAGAACAAAAGAGCAACAAAGAGACCAAGAAAGTACCGGTCATGACGGCAAAGGAGAAGAAGGCCGCGAAGAAAGAGAAGAAGAATCAACGGGGACGCATGGGCCAATGATCCGGCCCCGGCTTACCCTGGTATTTTCGCGATCAGGCCGCCGCTAATCGTGCTGCCTCGCGGTACGAGACGACTCTCTGGCTATCTTCGTCCCACAGGCAACACCGGAAGCAGTCGCGAATGTCGCGAGGGCTGAGCGTCGTCGTGACGGGCGACTGCAATTCCGGGATCGCTTCCATCGCCTCGGGCAAACAATAGAAAGGTATGCGTACGTTCAGGTGATGGATGTGGTGAAAACCGATGTTTCCGGTGAACCACTGCATGACTTTATTGAGACGCATGTAGCTGGACGATTCCATGGCGGCTCGATAGTAGCTCCAGGAATCCGGCGATAGAATGTGCATGCGCTTGAAGCTGTGCTGGGCAAAGAAAAGATAGCTGCCCAGCGCCGAGGCGACGAACATCGGCAACAACACGACGAAGAACGCGGTGTCGAAACCGCCGAAGACCCACAGCACCGCGATCAATGCCGCGTGGCCGGCAAGCACCAGCAACGAGTCCCAATGCCGTAACGGGTTTGTCAGTAGCGGCAACAGCGTGACACTGAAGAGGAAAATGGTTACGTAACCCGCTAGTACAGTGAGCGGATGACGGATGATCCGGTAACTCGTTCTCTCGTGCCACGACGCCTCGTGCCACATCTGCGTCGTTATGATCGGGAAGGCGCCGATACTCGACGAAGAGATCTGGCCAACATGGCCGTGATGATAGTTGTGGCTTTTCTTCCAGGAACGAGGCGGCGTTAGCGCCAGCGCCGAGTAAACGCGGAACAGGACCCAGGCAGCGCGCGACCGCGCCAGGATGGCCCGGTGCATGTAGTCATGGTAGGTAATGAAGGCGCGCACCATCAACATGGCGGCGAGCACGGAAAACAGCAACTGTAATGGCCACCAGGGCGTCAGTCCGGCGCCGGCGAGCGCGGCCGCCAGCATCGCAAACGTCGAACCGACGTGCCACCAGCTGAGCCTTGCCGAGTCTTCCACGAACGGCACGGTCGCATTGATCAGCTCCCGCCCGATACGCAGTCCTTCACTGGTCTCGGCAGAATCCTGGTCGAGTGTCAGGGCTTCGTCGCGCATCCTTCAATGTCGGCCGGCAACACCGATGATTGAAATTATAGCTCCGTCGCCATGCCCGGCGCGCGCCTATGCGTGAAAATACGTATTCGGGATACCCTACCGGTCATTTCTGCACGGGCTGAAAATGCAGCGGGTCTCTCAGGTTCTGCAGTGCCCTATAGTAATACATCGCGGTTGGTTGCTTGCCCCCGAACTGAAGATTTCGCAGAAACTCGACTTCCTCGGCCGACGCGTCACCGCTAAGCGTGTCATCCTGCAGGAAATTTGTGAG
>JBFEXY010000311.1:0-2996 GCA_041562415.1 Woeseiaceae bacterium | reverse complement strand
GAAGGGACCGCTCAATGAAAGGTCGGTCTCTTCCTGCTCGCCTTCGAGTTCCTGCTCGAATTCGATGTTCGCGTGGCGATAGCCGACATTCATGCCGAAGGTTTCGCTGAATCGCACACCGATACCCGCGATCACGTTCAGAGTTCCGTCCGAATCACCAAAGCCGTAGTCAGCGCGCAGGGTGGCATTCCATCCTTCACCCAACGGCAACAGGTAACGTGCGCCGATGAATGCGTCATCGATTGCCGCCGCAAGCTGCAGGGGCCGCGGCGGCTGGTCCTGCCGATTGAGGACGAGGCCCAGGTCGATATCTATCCTGCGGAGCCCCAGCATCAGGTCGAGACCGCGGGATTCGCCCGAAAGCCGGTAGTAGCCGCCGAGTTCCAGGACCTCGAGGTCGAGGTCCCCGTCGATAACGATATTGATGGCAGGCAGCGGCGAGTAGGTGGTCTGGTCCGCGAGCGAGACATAAATGTAGTCGAGCATAGCGCCCCAGTGACCGCGCGCCGCTTCCGCCCGCAGCATCACGGCGAAATCGATCTTCGACAATACCTCGGCGCCGCCTCCGCCAGCACCGCCACCGGAGCCGTCATCGAAGGTCTGGTCCACGCTGACGGTCGGCAGCCACCCGTACGGAGCGACGAGCCATTCTGTCTGGTCTGCGGCCGCGAACGCCGGCGCGAGGCACAGCAATAAGGCCGCAAAATATTGGTGTGTCGTCACGATTCGGGGAAAATATAACAATTTGTAAAAATTCGCGATTTTTTCGCGCCCTCCTATATACTCGCGCTCGATTTTCAACCCCAGTCCCGTCTTCGGAGATAACTTATGAATTTGCGAACTGTGGCCTTCGTGGCGTCGCTGACCCTTGCCGCACCGGTGCTTGCGGCCGAGGAAGAAGAAAATGATCCGCTCGAGGGCAACGTCAAGTTCGGCTACCTGGCGACGACCGGCAACACGGAAACGTCGAGCCTGAATACGAGTTTCGAGGCCAAGTACGTTGCCGGTGACTGGCATCACGAGGCAATGGCGTCCGCCATCAATGCCTCCGAGAACAAGGTCACCACGGCCGAGGCCTACGAGACTGGCTGGAAGTCCGGCTGGAACTTTACCGACCGGGACTACGTCTTTGGCCGCCTGAACTGGCGCAAGGACCGCTTCGGAGGCTTCGATACCCAGTTTTCTCAGACCGTCGGTTATGGACGCCAGATTATCGATACCGACGCCCACAGCCTCGACGGCGAACTCGGCTTCGGTGCTCGTCAGTCCGAGGACCAGCTGGGCGTCAGCACGAACGAGACGATCGGGACCGCCGCGCTCAAGTACAAGTGGAAGTTCAGCGAAACCTCCGAGTTCGGCCAGACGCTGCGCTTCGAAGTCGGTAGCGACAACACCTTCAGCGAATCCGTAACCTCTATCACCGCGAGGCTGATCGGGGCGCTCAATCTGGTCGCTTCGTACACGATCCGCAACAACAGCGATGTGCCCGTCGGGACGGAAAAGACCGATACCAGGACGGCAATCTCCCTCGAATATGCCTTCTAGCGCGCCGGGTGCTGCAAGCTGGTTGTAAGCCGTTGTAGATCAACGGGAAATTCGGCCCGACGAAGGGCCTATAAATTGTCCGAAAAGCCCCGGATTGTTTGCAATGAGCCGGGGGGTCGAGTAGAATTTCGCGCCCTTCGCCCCTCCGGCAGGCTGTTTGCTGCCCGGGTGGAGGCTGCGGCGCCGGTAATCAGGCCGGCCACCGCCGGAATACAACGAATTCCCTTAGGAATCTGGATATCATGAAGACGTTTTCTGCCAAACCCGCAGAGGTACGGCGCGACTGGTATGTCGTCGACGCAACGGGCAAGACCCTGGGTCGCCTGTCGACGGAGATCGCACGTCGCCTGCGTGGCAAGCACAAGCCCGAATATACCCCGCACGTGGATACGGGCGATTACATTGTCGTCGTTAACGCGAAGAAGATCCGCGTTACCGGTAATAAGCTGAAGGACAAGATGTACCACCACCACACGGGCTACATCGGCAACCTGAAGTCGACCAATCTTGAGACCCTGCTGGACGAGGCGCCCGAGCGGGCACTTCAGTATGCAGTCAAGGGCATGCTGCCGAGGGGCCCGCTGGGCCGTAAGATGTTCGGCAAGCTGCGCGTATTCGCGGGCCCGGAACACGATCACGCGGCGCAGCAGCCGATCCCCCTGGACGTCAATGCCTGAGTCCGGGCGAACGAGAATTGAGGCGAAACAATGAGTGAAGCAGTTTTTTATGGCACGGGCCGGCGCAAGACGTCGACAGCGCGCGTGTTCCTGAAGCCCGGCAGCGGTGATATCACCGTCAATAGCAAGCCGCTCGACGAATTCTTCGGCCGCAAGACAGCGCAGATGATCGTCAGGCAGCCGCTCGAGCTGATGAATCTGGTCGAACAATTCAATGTCAACGTCAAGGTCAGTGGCGGTGGCACGACGGGCCAGGCCGGCGCGATCCGCCATGGCCTGACGCGCGCACTGATGCAGTACGACGAATCGTTGCGTCCGGGTCTGCGCAAAGCCGGTTTCGTTACCCGCGATGCCCGTGAAGTCGAGCGCAAGAAAGTGGGTCTGCGTAAAGCCCGCCGCGCGACGCAGTACTCGAAGCGCTAAACGAATCGATCCCGAATTTGGGGGATCGTCTAGTGGTAGGACTACGGACTCTGACTCCGTCAACGGGGGTTTGAGTCGAGGCGCGCAAAGCGCGCCGACAGACGTAACCGCGCAGCGGGTACGTCCATCCCGATCCCGGGGTACAATTCGGTTCAGTTTGGGGGATCGTCTAGTGGTAGGACTACGGACTCTGACTCCGTCAACGGGGGTTCGAATCCCTCTCCCCCAGCCAGGAAAATGAAAAGGCCCCCTCGCGGGGCCTTTTCATTTTCTGGTTCGGGGAGCTGGAGACGAGGACCGCTGTTCGACAAGTCCGCGCAGCGACTTGGACGCACGCAGTGCGCCCCGAAG
>JBFEXY010000310.1:0-3015 GCA_041562415.1 Woeseiaceae bacterium | reverse complement strand
GGTGCCCCCTCACGGTTGCTTTCCCTGGATCAGGGCTTCGGGATTACGCTCGAGATAGTCGAAGAACTCACGCAGTGCGGCCGCGGCCCCTTCCACCTCTTTGAGCGTCGACTGCAGCTGGTATATCTGTTCGGAATCGCCGCGCAGCTGCAGCCGGGCCGCATTGAGCGTGGACTCAGCCGCGAGGAGCGTCTCGCCCAGCCGCTCCAGCACCGGCTGCAGGTCCGCCGCAACACTGCTTATTTCTGCATCCGTGCTTCTGAACAGTGCCGTCGCCTCGGACGCGGCGTTACTGACTTCGTCCACCGCTCGCCTCAGGGACGCACCCAGGTTCTGCACATCTTCATCGTTGACGAATTCGCTCAGGCCGGCGAGAGAGTCATGCAGGTCCGGCGAATTTGTCAGCGCCGCAATGCCGTTGAGCGCGTTGGTAACGCCTTCGGCGAGCGCATCCACGTCCACGTTGTCGCGGATATTCGCCAGCCACCGCTGCATCCGTGCGAGTAGTTCCTGGATGTCCGAACGGATTGTCGGAATCTCCGGATAGTCCGACTCGATACCAGTCAATCCGATCGGTGTATCCGGCCGCAGGTCGAGGCGCACCAGCAGTTGCCCGGTCACGAAGCTTTCGATCTCCAGCTGCGCACGCAGTCCCGCCTGCTGTATCAGTTCGTCGTGTGGAATCACGTCGCGGAGGTCTTCTGCTATCGGCACACCGTCGCGTACCGGTATGTAGGTGTCGGGCAAGATCTCGAGCGTTACGCGAGTCAGTGTCTCGTACCTTTCCTCGTCGATCAGCAATGCGATTTCCGAAACATAGCCAACGCGTACGCCATTTAGAATGACGTTTGAGCCGACTCGCAGCCCCTTGGTCTGCTCCTCGAAATATGCGACGTAATTGAAACGTTTCTTGAACAGCTCGCCCCCTCCGAAAAGCGCAACCCCGAGGGCCAGCAACGACACGGCACCGACGACAAAGGCGCCGATTATGGCAGGACTGGATTTCTTGCTCATGCGGCACTCGCCTCCGGTACACCGCGCCTGAGAAACGCACGCACGATTTCGTTCGGATGAGAATCGCGCAGCTCGCTCGGATCACCCGTGGCCAGCTGGGTCTTCGCATCTGCGTCGAGAAAAACCGAGTTGTTGCCAATCGCGAAGATACTGGCCAGTTCATGGGTAACGACCACAACCGTCGTGCCGAGACTGTCGCGCAACTCCAGTATCAGGTCGTCGAGCAGTCTTGCGCTGATCGGATCGAGACCCGCCGAGGGCTCGTCGAAAAACAGTATCTCGGGGTCGAGCGCCATGGCCCTGGCCAGGCCAGCGCGCTTCTTCATGCCTCCGGAAATCTCGTTCGGGTAGTAATCCTCGAAACCGGACAGTCCGACCAGCATCAGCTTATAGGCCACAACGTCGCGAATCTCTGCCTCGTCGAGCGATGTGTACTGCTTGAGAGCGAGTGCAACGTTTTCGGCCAGCGTCATCGAACTCCAGAGCGCACCTGACTGGAACAAGGTGCCGAACTTGCGCTTCATCGCTTCGCGCTCGTCCTCCCCCGAGGTCCAGAACGGTTTGTCTTCGTAAAGGATGTCGCCCGTCGCCGGCTCCTTCAGGCCGATCATGACCTTGAGCAACGTACTCTTGCCGCAGCCCGAACCGCCCATGATGATGAACACATCGCCGCGATTGACGGTGAAATCCAGATCGCGCTGCACGACAAAATCGCCGTAGGCGATCGTGATGTTCTGCGCGACGATGTGTCTTTCATCGGCCTGCATTCAGATCCCCAGGTTGATATAGATCACGGTCAGTAGCGACGCGCTCACAACGATCAGCACGATCCCCATTACGACGGCACGAGTCGTGCTCTCGCCCACCGCCATTGCGCTGTTGCCGCAGGCCAGCCCTTGCTGGCAACCCGCGATGGCCACCAGACTGCCGTAGACGACGCTCTTGAACAAGCCGCCGAGCAGGCTGTCGAGGTCCACGGAATTCACCGTCTGGGTTACGTACTGGACGAGACTCACATCCAGCATCGAAAGACCGACGAAGGTGCCGCCGAGAATGCCCATCACGCTGCCATAGAGGGTCAACATCGGCAGCATCACGATCAGAGCAATCACGCGCGGCGTAACGAGGAAGTCGACCGGGTCCATACCCAGCGTCGTCAACGCATCGACCTCCTCGTTGACCTTCATCGTGCCGATCTGCGCCGCGTAGGCTGCACCCGTGCGGCCGGCCATGATAATCGCGGTCATGATCGGCGCCATCTCCCGCACCATTGCTACGGCCACGAGATCGGCTGTGTAAATCCCCGCACCGAAATTCTCGAGCTGCATGACGCCCACGAAGGCGAAGATCATTCCTATCAGGAAGCTGATCAGGCTGACGATGGGCAGAGCCTCCGCGCCGGCTTCCTGGATATATTGCACGAGGTCCGAACGCAGGTAGGTCGCCTTGCCGCGGAAGAGGCGGCCGAAAGACAGCATGAGTTCCCCCACGAAGGCCAGCAGGTCGCGGCTGCGCCCGATTACGCGCAGCGTCTTCTCGCCGACACCTTCCAGCAAGCCGATGTCGCGAGCTTTACGTCGCGCGCCCTCGCGTTCCCTGACCGCGAACGCCAGCGCAATCAGCTGACGGGCACCTTCAGGGAGGCCGCTATCGTCGACCGGAACATTGTTCGCTTCCGCGCTGCGGCGAATCGACACGAGTCTCGCGATAAGGCCCGTATCCCACTCGCCAAGACTTGAGGTGTCGAAGGAGACGGCGGCGGGCGCCTGCTGCAGGCGATCGACAACCGGTTCGATGCCGGGAAGCGCGGCATCGAGCAGCCAGTCGCCGGTCAGCGTGACCGCGAGCGTTTCGTCAGGAGTGACTGTGCAGGTAAGGGCTGCGTTCATTCATCGGCTCGAGAAGAAGCACGGTCATTCTAACCGTTACTTCCCGCCCGGCCGAAAAATGTGAACGCAAATACGATCTGCCGCGTCAGCGAATCACGTGTTTGCGAATCGC
>JBFEXY010000309.1:0-3028 GCA_041562415.1 Woeseiaceae bacterium | reverse complement strand
CACCCGTATGCCTACTAACGTCACGCCCGAGTATAAAAAAGCCGAGGAGGCTTATCGAAACGCGCGCGACCCGAAGGACCGCCTGGTCTGCCTGAAAGAGATGCTGCGCACCATCCCCAAGCACAAGGGCACCGACCATTTGCAGGCCGACATCAAGACGCGCATCAAGCAACTGACCGAGGAACTCGCCGGGCCCAGGAAGGGCGGTCGCCGCAGCGGACCTTCCTATGTCGTGCGCCCCGACGGTGCGGCACAGCTGTGCCTGATAGGCCCGCCCAACGCGGGGAAGTCGAGCCTGCACGCGCGTCTCACGGGCTCACGGACCGATGTCGGACCTTACCCGTACACGACGCACCTGCCGGTGCCGGGAATGCTCCCTTATGAAGACGTGCTTTTCCAGCTGGTCGACCTGCCACCCGTGTCCGGCGATTTCCTGGAGCCCTGGCTGATCAATGCGCTGCAGCCCGCTGACGGCGCGTTGCTGGTCATCGACGTGAGCGATCCCGACTGCCTCGAGCACGTCCCTGTAATACTCGAACGCCTCAGGGAAAAGAAGGTGTTTCTCACGCCCTTCTGGCCTGGCCTGGCGCCTGGCAAACCGTCTGAACCTGACGAATCAGACGACCCGTTTCGTCTCGACCTCCCCACGGTGCTGGTCGCCAACAAGAGCGACCTCGACCCCGATCCGGAGGAGGTCGAGATACTCGAGGAACTCCTCGGGCTGCGATTTCCGGCTCTCACGATGTCGGCCGAAACCGGCAATGGCATTGATGAGCTGGGACCATTCCTGTTTCAGGCGCTCGAGATCGTGCGCATCTACACGAAGACACCGGGGAAGCCCGCAGACAAGGAAAAACCCTTCACCGTGCGTCGCGGCGATACAATCTCCGATGTAGCACGGCTCATACACAAGGACATCGCGCGGAGCCTCAAGTTTGCGCGCATCTGGGGTACAGAGGTATTCGACGGTCAGCAGGTCGGACCGGATCATGTCGTCGCCGATCGCGACCTGGTCGAACTGCATTTCTAGGGAACGTACGAAGTGATAGCGATCTTCAATTCGACCAACAGTATTCGCGTACGCATGCTCAGGGTACTCGGCTCTGCCGTCATTGTTTTTGCCTCGCCCGTGTCTGTCGCTGCCGATCTCGTCGACGTCGCAAATATTGTGCGCACGCGCCACTGCGGCGAAGCATCACTGCCCGACAAGCCTCTTGTTGCAAGCGCTCACCTCGATAGCGCCGCCGCGGCCGTCGCCGACGGCGCCGAAGTCACAGAAGCAATCGCAGCAGCCGGCTACCGGGCCAAGGCATCGGCGTCGCTCCGCGTAAGCACATCAAAGGGAAAAGACGACGTTGTGGCCAGGGAGCTCTCCCGGCACTTCTGCCATCTTGTCGCCGACCCGGAATTCATCGACATCGGCGTGCACCGAAGAGGGAAGGAAGTGTGGTTTCTGCTGGCCGATGGCGCGCCTTTGCCATCCGCGAACGATGCCGGCCTCATCGATCGTGTGCTGCAGCGGCTGAACGAAATCCGTGCCCAAGGTGGGCGCTGCGGCAACAGCGAGTTTCCTCCGGGCCGACCGCTAACAAGGTCCCCGGCACTCGACGAAGCCGCACGCATCCATGCCGAGGACATGGCGCGCAACAGTTTCCTCGCGCACACGGGTTCCGACGGCAGCAACCCCGGTGAGCGCGCAACCCGCGCAGGCTACGACTGGAATCTCGTGGCGGAAAATGTCGCATCCGGACAAACGTCGGCAGACGATATTGCGGCAACCTGGCTTGACAGCGCCGGGCACTGCGCCAACCTCAGGGATGGGAAATACTCGGAAACCGGTATTGCCTATGCGCTCAATCCCGGTGATGGCCGGGATATCTATTGGGTGCAGCTGTACGCCGGTGGCAATTGACTCTGGATTTTCGCTAGCATTGGGCGGGCGGACACGAAGAAGAATCAAGATTAACCGGCCGCAGCACCCCTGAGGCAGACCCATGTCGATAGTCCAGCCGCAAATGATGTTGCAGCGCTACCGAAAGCCATTAATCGGCGTAGCCGTCGCAATTCTCATCTATGCCATCCTCGGATTCTTCCTTGCTCCATGGCTGATAAAGAACACAGCCACGAACGCTGTTCGGGATAACCTGGGTGTCGAGCTGAAACTGCAAAAGGTCTCCGTAAACCCGTTCGTCCTGAGCCTGCAAGTCGACGCTCTGGAACTCGACGAGCCGAACGGTGACCCGTTCCTCACCGTCGAGCGGATCTTCATAAACTTCCAGCTGAGCTCCCTGTTTCGCTGGGCGCTGACCTTCCGCGAGTTGCATATCGATTCGCCGAGGCTTCGCCTCGAGCGGGATGCTGACGGGGAATTCAATTTCGCCTTTCTTGCGCAACAAGCGGCCGAATCAGGGGAAAACGACCCGGCGGCCGATAGCGGCCCGCCGCGCCTGCTCATCCAGGACTTCGCCATTATCGACAGCGGCGTCGACTGGCAGGATGAAGTGCCGCCGGAGCCTGTCGACACATACCTGGGCCCTATCAATATCGTAATTTCCGAGCTCAACACGCTGCCCGATCGTGCCGGCCTGCAGGATGTCATAATTACGACAGAGACCCAGGGCACGTTGAGCTGGAACGGTAGCCTCGAGCTGAATCCGCTACGCTCCGCGGGCCGTGCGGCAATCAAGGGATCCCACTTTCCACTGACCTCCGCCTACCTGAAATACGAAGTCGGCTTCGACGTCGATGAGGGCAGCATCGACATCGAACTGGACTACCGCGTCGATACGCGCCCGGACGGCACGCTGGAAGCGAGCGTCAGCAACTTTGAAATGTCGATCAATGAGCTGGTCGTGCGCACCTTCAACGAGGCTCTCGGCCGTGCGGGGGATGACCGGGAAGTACTGAAGCTCCCGCTCGTCCGTTTGTGGGGCGGTGAAATGCGATGGCCGGAAAAAACCGTCACAGCGTCCGGATTCTCCCTTGAGGACGGCGTCATCAGCCTGCTCCGGGAGGCCGATGGGACGCT
>JBFEXY010000308.1:0-3039 GCA_041562415.1 Woeseiaceae bacterium | reverse complement strand
GCGGTGTTCATCGCGGGGCTTTGCCAATTGCTGTTCCAGCTGCCGTTCCTGATGCGCATTCACGCGTTGCCCCGACCAAAGTGGGGCCTGCAGCACGAGGGTGTAAGGCGTGTCACGCGGCTGATGTTGCCGGCCATATTCGGCTCGTCCGTCGCGCAAATCAACGTGCTGCTGGGCGGCATCATCGCGTCGATGCTGGGCGTAGGGAAGATCAGCCTGTTGTATTACTCCGATCGCCTGATGGAGTTCCCGCTCGGCCTGTTCGGCATCGCGCTTGCAACCGTGACCTTGCCATACCTCGCCCGGCAGGCCGCAAACGAGTCCTACGATGAGTTCGCCGATACGCTGGACTGGTCGATGAAGCTCGTATTTCTCATCGCGGTGCCGGCCGCGATCGGGCTCATCGTTCTCGCCGAGCCGCTGGTAGCAACGATATTCTACGGCGGCGTTTTCACCGCCGACGACGTACGTATGACTGCCCTGGCGCTGCAGGCGTTTGCCGTCGGACTGATCGGTTTTTCCTACGTGAAGATTCTCGCGCCGGCGTATTTTGCCCGCGAGGACACCAGGACGCCGGTCAAGGTCGGCCTGATTGCGCTGGCGGTTAATTTTGTGCTGAGCGTGAGTCTTGCCTGGTACCTTACATCTATCGGGTTTGCGGGCTCGCATGCCGGGCTTGCGCTCGCCATATCGGTCGCGGCGCTGCTTAACGCGTTGCTGCTTTACCGCGGTCTGCGGCGGGAAGGCGTTGTTCGCCACGGCACGGGCTGGGCGTCGCTGCTGTTGCGGACGGCTGTGGCAAACGCAGTAATGACGGCCACTCTGATCACTTTGCAGCGGCCGCTGTCATGGTGGCTGGAGAGCGGTATTTTCGATCGAATTACAGCGCTCGCCACGGCGATACTCCTGGCAGTCGCGGCCTATTTCGTGGTGTTGTTCGTGCTCGGCATGCGTACTGCGGATTTCAGGCTGAGGCAGCTCTGACATGCGGCTCGTAAGGCATCTCGAAGACCTGCCGTATCCGGAACTGGCGTCCGGCAGCGTCGTTACGATCGGTGCGTACGACGGGCTGCATCTCGGTCACCAGCAGTTACTCGAGCGAGTTAACCACGTTGCGGCAGACAGCAGCCTGACCGCAGTCGTGATGAGTTTCGAGCCGACGCCAAAAGAGTTCTTTGGTGGTTCGAGCCCGCCGGCGCGATTGATGCGGTTTCGCGAAAAATTCGAGAGCCTGGAAGCGCACGGCATCGACCTGTTTTACTGTCCACGCTTCGCAGCGCAGATGCGGGACATAGCGGCGCCGGACTTCATCCGCAGGATTCTCATACACGGCCTGAACGCGCGGTATCTCGTGGTCGGTGACGATTTTCATTTTGCGCGGCGCCGTGAAGGCACGATCGAACACCTGAGTGCCGTCGCCGGCGTTCTCGAATACGACGTAGAACAGGTGCCCAGCGTGGTTGTGAATGGTGTGCGAGTGAGCAGCACGGCGATACGCGACGCGTTGGGGGGCGGGGACATGAGAACGGCGAGCAAACTGCTGGGGCGCCCCTACAGAATGTCAGGAAAGATCGTGAAAGGGGACCGGGTAGGGCGGACGCTCGGCTATCCGACCGCGAACGTCGATCTGCGCCGGCGGCAGAGTGCGGTCATGGGGATCTTTGCCGTCCGCGTACACGGACTGGATGGAGGTCCTCACGATGCGGTCGCGAGTGTCGGCTCGCGACCGACATTCAACGGCACAAAACCGATACTGGAAGTGCATATCTTCGATTTCGACGAGGACATTTACGGCAAGTACATCCACGTCGACTTCATCGCCTGGCTGCGCGACCAGGTGAAATTCGACCTCGTCGAAGACCTGGTTGCGCAAATGGACGTCGATGCCGACAATGCGAAGTCCGCGCTTGCCACAGATGCCTGAGAGGCCAGAAAGCTTGGAATCGAACCGGGGTATAAAACGTTTCATTGTCTGGATGGTCTTCGCCATCCTTGTGGTACTCGCTGATCAGGCGACGAAGGGAGCGATTATCCGCTGGGTGCCGCTGTACGATGACGTGCCTATCAACAGCTTCATCAACCTGACGCATCAGCAGAATACCGGTGCGGCATTCAGTTTCCTGGCCGGCGCGGGCGGCTGGCAACGCTGGTTCTTCGTCGTTCTGGCATCGGTGGTGAGCGCCGTTCTGGTCGTTTGGCTGTGGCGGATCCGGGCCAGCAACCTGCTGGTGCTCCCGGCAGGGCTCACGCTGGTTCTCGGCGGGGCAATAGGCAATCTCGTCGACCGGATCCGGCTGGGTTACGTGACGGACTTCATCCAGGTCTGGTTTGGCAGCTGGGCATTTCCGTCGTTCAATGTTGCCGATTCCGCAATCACGGTCGGGGCGGCATTACTGATCATCGATTCGCTGTTTCTTTCGGGCAAAGAAAAAGCGGCGCCTCCGGAAGAGGCGCCGCCTGAATAAACGCTCGCGAATCTAGCGCGTACGCGTCCAGCAATTGCCGGGTGGATCGGGAAGCGACGTCTTGACGTTTCGCCCGTTGATCAGGAATGTGCCGCACTTGCCGGCCTCCGGGTCACCGGGGATGTTGTAGACCGCCTGCGCAGTAAAGTTATTGGAGTCGCACGAGGTCACATCCACCGTGTACGTTTGTGACTCTGTTACGAAACCGGCGGCCGTCGCGAACCCGAGCCGCGTCATGTCGCAGGTGTAGGAGTTGTTCTGCAGGTAGAACCGCTCCTGGTTGGTCGCGATTCGCAGCAAGGCCGCTTTCGCCTCGTTGCGATTCGCTCGTGACACAAAATCACGGTAATTCGGATACGCGATCGCCGCCATGATGCCGATGACCACGACGACGATCATCAACTCGATGAGCGTGATGCCCCGCATCTTGTGGACGAGTTTCGCCTGCATACGCTGACTGCCGTTCATCATTCAACGCCGTCCTGAGTCCAGAGCGTACGAACCGGGAAGTTCTCGAAGCCCGGGTCGAAACACTCGACGCCGATACAGCCGATCGGCGGCGGCGAGCATTCTT
>JBFEXY010000307.1:0-3044 GCA_041562415.1 Woeseiaceae bacterium | reverse complement strand
GCATATCGACCCCCGCAACCCGGACGTCATGTACGCGGTGACCTGGCAGCGCTTCCGGAACGTCGCCGTGCTACTAGACGGCGGCCCGGCAACCGGCATTCACAAGTCCGAAGACGGCGGCGAGACCTGGCGCGAACTGACCGAGGGTCTGCCCGAGGAGATCATGGCGAAGACCGGCCTCGCGATATCGCCGCAGAACCCTGACGTTATCTACGCGACCATCGAGCTGGCCAACCGCACCGGTGCGATGTTCCGTTCCGAGGACGGTGGGGAGAGCTGGGTCAAGGGTGCGGACTTTGCGGCGAGCGGCACCGGACCGCACTATTACAACGAGCTGTGGGCGAGCCCTCACCAGTTCGATCGCGTTTATCACGCCGACGTGAACCTCCACATGACGGAGGACGGCGGCAAGACCATGATAAAGCTCACTCACGACACCAAGCACGTCGACCACCACGCCATGGCGTTCGACCCGGCCGACGAGAACTACATCCTCGTCGGCAACGACGGCGGGCTCTACGAGACCTACGACCTCGGCAAAACCTGGCGCTTCATCAACAACATGCCTATTACGCAGTATTACAAGGTCGCCGTCGACTACGACGAACCTTTCTATAACGTTTACGGCGGCACGCAGGACAACAACAGCCACGGTGGCCCGTCGCGCACCGACAACAATGTCGGCATCCGGCATTCGGACTGGTTCGTGACGCTCTTCGGGGACGGCCACCAGTCTGCCGTGGACCCGAACAACCCGGATATCATCTACGCGCAATGGCAGCAGGGTAACCTGTCACGCTTCGATCGCAAGACCGGCGAGAACGTCTACATTCGCCCACAGGCCCGGGAAGGCGAGGCGCCGGATCGCTACAACTGGGACGCGCCGATCCTCATCAGCCCGCACGATTCGGCGACGCTGTATTTTGGCTCGCAGCGCGTCTGGAAGAGCGCCGATTACGGCGACAGTTGGGAACCGATCAGTGGCGACCTGACGCGCAACGAGAACCGCGTGCGCCAGCCGGTCATGGGCCGAACCTGGAGCTACGATTCGTCCTGGGACCTGTACGCGATGTCGATGTTCAACACCGTCGTAAACATTTCCGAGTCCCCCGTCGTGCCCGGGCTTATTTACGCCGGCACCGACGACGGCATCATCCAGGTCACCGAGGACGGCGGCGAGAACTGGCGCAGGATAGACAAGCTGCCGGGCGTGCCCGACCGCTTCTTCGTCAACGACATCAAGGCCGACCTGCACGACCCGGACACCGTCTATGTTGTCGTCGACGATCACAAGAGCGGCGACTTCTCGCCCTACGTGCTGAAGAGCGAGAACCGCGGCAAGTCCTGGAAGAGCATCGCCGGCAACCTGCCCGACCGCCACATCCTGTGGCGCATCGTGCAGGATCACGAGAATCCCGGCCTGATGTTCCTCGGTACGGAATTCGGCGTATTCTTCACCGTGAACGGCGGGGGCACCTGGACCAAGCTCAAGGGTGGTGCGCCTAACATCCCGTTCCGCGACCTCGCCATTCAGAAGCGCGAGAACGATCTCGTCGGCGCCACCTTCGGCCGCAGCTTCTACATCCTCGACGACTACTCGCCGCTCCGCAACGTCACCGAGAACATGTTGAAAAACGACACGGTGCTGTTCCCGGTACGCCGAACACATTGGTACGTGCCCAAGCGCCCGTTCGGCTGCTCGAACGAAGGTTGCAAGGGCAGCCAGGGTGACGACTTCTACGCAGCGTCTAATCCGCTTTTCGGTGCGACGTTCACCTATTACCTGCCGGAGCCTGTCCAGTCGCGCAAGGACGCACGACGCGAGACAGAAAAGGAAAAGGAAAAGAGGAACGAGAGCGTCGAGTTCCAGTCCTGGGATCGTATCCTCGGCGAACTGCGTGAAGACGATCCCGCGATCGTGTTTACCGTGAAGGACGCAGCCGGCAATGTCGTGCGCCACATCGAGGCGCCGATCGAGGCCGGTTTCCACCGCGTCGCCTGGGATCTTCGCTACCCGCCCGTGGAAGCATGGGTACCGGAGGAAGAGCGCGAAGAAAGCAGGATGCCGAACATGGGCGTGTTCGTCGCGCCCGGCTCTTTTACCGTGTCTATGCAAAGGCGCGTCGACGGCGTCTTGACGGACCTCAACCAGTCGCAGCGTTTCGAGGTCGTGTCCATACGCGAAGCGACACTGCCAGGTAGCACGCAGGAGCAGCGCGTGGTCTTCGACAACCAGGTCGACGAGCTTGCTCGTGCGACGCAGGGCACGGTGAAAACCATCGACGCTATCGCGGTAGAGCTGGAAGCTGCGAAGGAAGTATTGCTCTCATCGACAGCCGATCCGTCGCTGTACGAGATTGCGAATTCGATACAGAAGCGCATACAGGCCGAGCGCGACCGGTTGACGAACAACGAGGCGCGTCAGCTCTACAACGACTTCGACGAGATGACCGTGACGGCTCGCTTGTTCCATGCGCGTTTCAGGCCCGCCACCAACGCCTATGGCCCAACGCCGGCGCAGCGTGAATCGCTACGCATTGCTCGATCGCTGTATGACGACGTCAACCGCCAGCTGTCGAACCTCGTCGACGTCGAGTACGCGGGACTGAAGGTTGCACTGGATGCGGCGGGCGTACCGTGGTCACCCGGACGGGGAATCCAGTAGGGAACGGGTAACGGACCCGGAATGAGCGGCCGCGCTGGCGGTCGCTCGTTCCTGCTCCTTCCGGCGGCGCTCGGCCTCCTCGATGGCCGAGATTTGCTCCGCTTGCTCGTAGCGCAGCTTATGGAACTGTTCTTCGAGCTCGCAGACTTCGGGGTGAATCGATGTGCATTCGAAAGGCGGCAGAGTCGCCGAACTTTTCGGGGCCGTCGTCGAACAGGCATAAAGGCAGGCTGTCGCCGCCAGCAGCAGGATCGTTGCAAATCTCATCGTCTTCTCCGCCTTCATGGATGGTTAGACGATAAAGAACGCAAAATCCTTCGTATTGTCTGTTTGCCGCAGCGTCTATTCCGCAGTCGTCAACCGCTAACTACCTGTTTTT
>JBFEXY010000306.1:0-3079 GCA_041562415.1 Woeseiaceae bacterium | reverse complement strand
GCCTCGATGAGGCGCGGCACCAGGTTGGTCCCTATATATCCACTGGCGCCGAAAACCAGCGCCCTGGTCCTTGCCGTCACCACGGCTCTCCGTCCCGCATAAGCGGGGATTGTCGATCGGACGCGCGGCCGCCGCAAGTCCAATGCACAGATGTGGAAAGCCACGATAGCGGCAACCAGCTGGTTACCATAGCGTTTAGAAAGGACCCAGTGAGGATCGTGCTATGACCTCAAAATCCTTCATATCGTTCGGTATTGCCCTGTTCTGTATCGTGCTCACCGGCTGCGAACGCCAGGTCAGCTACTCGGCCGATGTAAAGCCCATCCTCGACAATTATTGCATTAGCTGTCATTCCGGTTCGGGCGAGGGCGAAGCAGCCAGCGGACTTGTCGTGGATGATTACGATTCCCTGATGCAGGGCACGAAATTCGGGCAGGTCGTAGTGCCGGGCAGCGCCATGTCCAGTTCGCTCTACCTGGTCGTCACCGAGAAAGCAGATCCGAAGATCCACATGCCGCCGCACCATGACGAGTCCTTGGCCGAAGGCAGGGGATTCGCGCTGTCGAGGACAAACATCGAGACGATCGGTACCTGGATAGACCAGGGCGCGAAGAACAACTGATCCGTATCAGCCAGCGGCTCGCCGCCGCACGAATTTCTCCAGTTCGACGGCGATCAGGACGACCGACCCTATAGCAAAGCAGGCCGCAAGCTGCGTGGCCGACAGTGGCACCGTTCTGAACACGGCGTTGAGCGGCGGGAGATAGATCACTGAGAGTTGCGCCAGCACAGTAACAAGGATCGCGACGACGAGTGCCGGATTGCTGAACAGGCCGATGCTCCCTAGCGAAAATCGCTCCGAACGGATCGCCAGACAGTGGAACAGCTGCGCGACGACAAGCACCGTGAACACCATCGTCTGCCACTCGGCCTGGCCACGGGTCCAGGTCCACGCCTGTGTCGCCAGCGTCAGCCCGCCAATCAGGAAACCCACCCAGAGAATGTGGGACACCATGCCGTGAGCGAAGATGCCCTCCTCCGGCGGCCTGGGCCTTCGCTCCATGACGTCGCGCTCCGCCGGTTCCGCCGACAACGCGAGGCCCGGCAGTCCGTCTGTCACGAGGTTGATCCAGAGGATGTGCAGGGGCAGCAACGGCAGCGGCAGTCCGAGGAACGGCGCGAGCAACAGCACCCAGATCTCGCCCGAGTTGCTGGTCATCGTATAGCGGATGAACTTGCGAATGTCGTCGAAGATCCGGCGGCCCTCGTTCACCGCGGTCACGATCGTCGCAAAACTGTCGTCCAGCAGCACCAGCTCCGCCGCTTCCCGCGCCACATCCGTACCGCGCTTCCCCATCGCAACGCCGATCGTGGCCGCGCGGAGCGCCGGGGCATCGTTCACGCCGTCTCCGGTCATTGCGACGAAGTGCCCTTTGTCCTGCAGCGCCTGCACGATGCGGATCTTCTGCTCGGGATCGACGCGCGCGTAAACGCGGATTCTCTCGACGTGCTGTTCGAAGTCCGTTTCGGACATTGCGGCCAGCTCGCTGCCCGTCATTGATTCTGATGACTCGTCGGCGATCGAAAGCTCCCGGGCGATGGCATCCGCGGTCGCCGGATGATCGCCGGTGATCATCACCGGCACGATGCCGGCCGACCGGCACTCGCGGATGGCATCCAGGGCGCCCGCACGCGGCGGGTCGATCAGCCCTGCGAACCCGGCGAATGTCCAATGTCTGCCGAGCTCGTCCGAACCGATATCTCTGATGCCCGAAAAATCATCCCGGAAAGCCAGCGCAAGAACCCGGTAGCCCCGTTTTGCCATGTCGGCGGCTGCATCGAGCAGACTATCCGGCAGTGGCACCCTGCCCTCGTCGATCAGCTGGTCCACGCAATTCTCTATGACGCGCTCGGGCGCTCCCTTGACCAGCGCCAAAGGGCCCTCGTGTCCTTCATGAAGCGTCACCATGCAGCGCCGCTCCGCTTCGAACGGCAGTTCGCCAGTTCTCGGCATGGTTTTCGACAGTGCCCGCTTGTCGAAACCCATCGTTCGCGCGCCCTCGACCAGCGCGAGCTCGGTTGGATCCCCGCGCAGCGTGTCGGCATCCACGTCGTTGCACAATGCGAGGATTTCGCCGGTACGCTGTCCGAGCAGCCCCGGTAGCGGCTCGGACAGGTCGTTATGCTCCCGACCCGCCGCGTAGACAATCGACAGGGCCATGCGATTCTCGGTGAGCGTGCCGGTCTTGTCCGCACAGATATACGTGACCGAGCCTAGCGACTCGACCGCGGGCAGCCGCCTCACGAGCGCGTTCTTGTCACCCAGCCGCCGGGCGCCGAGGCCCAGCGCAAGGGTAATGACTGCCGGCAGCGCCTCCGGCACGGCCGCGACCGCGAGGCTCAATGCGGTCATGAACATCAACAGTGCCGGCTTCTCCTGCAGCAGCCCGGTTGCGAATACGATGCCGCAGATTGCCAGCACGACGAGCGCGATCCACCGGCTGAATCGAGCCAGGCGCAACTGCAGCGGGGTTCTTGCTTCGCGGGCGCCGCGCAGCAGGTCCGCGATGCGGCCGATCTCGGTGGCTCGTCCCGTCGCGATTACGACACCGCTCCCGCGTCCGCGCGTCACGAGCGTGCTCTTGTAAGCCATGTTGAGACGTTCGCCGAGAACCGTTTCGCGGGCGTGCACGACCTCATCGGTCTTGGCGACCGGTACCGACTCCCCGGTGAGCGCGGATTCGTCCACGCCGAGGTCCACCGAGCTGATAAGCCGCATATCCGCCGGCACGACATCGCCGGCTTCCACCTGCACGATATCTCCCGGAACCACCTCCCGCGCCGGAATCACGTGAATCGATCCGTCCCGCAGTACCCGTGCCGTCGGCGCGCTCATGCGCCGCAGGGCGGCGATCGCCTGCTGCGCGCGATACTCCTGGATTACTCCGACCGTGGCGTTGAGCACGACGATGACGACAATGGCGACGGTATCGATCACGTCGCCCAGCCACCCGGCAATGATTGCCGCCACGATCAGCAGCGCGATCATCACGTCGGCAAACTGATGCGCGAACAACCG
>JBFEXY010000305.1:0-3104 GCA_041562415.1 Woeseiaceae bacterium | reverse complement strand
TTCGGGCACGTGCACCAGGACTACGACGCCTGGCACGACGGTATTCGGCTGATAGCCACGCCCTCTACCTGCCGCCAGTTCCTGCCACACGCCGACGAGTTTGCGGTCGACGACAGGCCGCCAGCCTATCGACGCATCGAGCTTCAGCCGGACGGCAGCATCGAGTCCGAACTGATCTGGGTAGATCGTGGCTAACCGAATCGCGTTTTACTGGCTGTGGCTGCTGCCTGTCGCTGCCCTGGCAGACTCCGCCGGCCACCCGGTGACCCTATGGATGGCCGAGGGAACCAGCAACCATGTATACCTCCTCGGTTCAGTACACCTGCTGCGTGAGGAGGATCACCCGCTGCCGCGCGTGATCGACGAGGCCTACGACGAAGCCGAGACGCTGTACATGGAACTCGACATGGACGATCTCGACCCCCTGCTCATGCAGGCGACGATCAACCGTCTGGGGATGCTCGAAGAAGGCACGTCGCTGCGCGACGTAATGGGCGAAGAACTCTACGAGGAAGCGATGGCGGTTGCGGTGGAACTCGAGATACCGCTCGAAATGCTGGAGCGCACCGAACCCTGGTTTGCGGCGATTACGGTCGAGCAACTGGCTCTCGCCCGCATCGGCTTCAACCCGTCGTACGGCGTCGAAATGTACCTGCTGAAGAAGGCGTCGAGAGACGGCAAAACGATCCTGGGGTTTGAAACCGTCGAACAGCAACTCGCTTACCTGGACGGTCTCTCACTTGATGCACAACTGGCCCTCCTCATGCAGACACTCACCGAAAGCGCTGCAATTCGCGAGGTCATGGACGATTTGATTTTGGCCTGGCGTTCGGGTGACATTGATTTCCTCGAACAAACCTTGCTCGACGATGTCTCCGGGTACCCGGAGCTCTATGACACAATCGTGGCAAACCGCAACCGGCTTTGGGTGGACACGATCGACGAACTGCTGGAGCAAGGCGAGGATTACCTGGTCGTCGTGGGGGCCTTGCACCTGGTCGGCGAAGACGGTGTGCCGCAGCTGCTGCGGCAGCGCGGTGTCAGGATTACGCAGATGCACGAGCAGAGGGGAATGGAATGAGTTTGTTTACGGACGCCCGCGAGGTCATCGCGGGGGGTGTCAATTCACCGGTACGCGCATTCGCAGGCGTCGGTGGCGAACCGGTCTTCTTCAAGAGCGCGCGCGGTGCCTGGGTCGAATCCGAGGATGGGCGTCGCTTTATCGATTACGTCGGCTCGTGGGGACCCATGATCCTGGGACATGCGCACCCGGCCGTACTCGAAGCCGTTATCGAAACTGCGCAGCGGGGCTTGAGTTTCGGTGCTCCCTGCGTGCTCGAAACCAGAATTGCCACGAAGATCACCGAACTTATGCCGTCGATCGAGCGGCTGCGCATGGTGAGTTCCGGCACCGAAGCGACGATGAGCGCGATCCGGCTCGCGCGCGGACATACCGGCCGCGACAAGATCGTCAAGTTCGAAGGCTGTTATCACGGCCATTCGGATTCGCTGTTGATTAAAGCCGGCTCCGGCGCGCTTACCCTGGGTGTTCCCAGTTCCCCCGGCGTGCCCGCCGAACTCGCCGCCCATACGATTACCCTGCCGTTCAACGACGCCGATGCCGTGGCTCAGGCTTTCGACGAACTCGGCGCCGAGATTGCATGCGTCATTGTCGAACCCATCGCCGGAAATATGAACATGGTGCCGCCTGTCCCCGGTTTCCTGGAAACGTTGCGAGACGTTTGCAGCAGCAACGGCGCCGTACTGATCTTCGATGAAGTCATGACCGGATTTCGCGTTGCCAAGGGTGGCGCACAGGCCGTATTCGGGATCGAACCCGATCTGACCACGTTGGGCAAAGTTGTCGGCGGCGGTATGCCCGCCGCCGCGTTTGGCGGCCGTGCCGACATCATGGCGGATATCGCGCCCGACGGCCCCGTCTACCAGGCAGGAACCCTGTCCGGCAACCCCGTCGCGATGGCCGCCGGACTGGCAACGCTGGAACTCATCGACAAACCGGGCTTTTACGACCAACTCGGCGAGCGCACCAAACAGCTGACCGATGGCCTTGCTGCCGCGGCTGCCGGCACCGGCGTTGCCCTGTGCGTCGAGCAGCAGGGCGGCATGTTCGGTTTCGTGTTTGCGGAATCGGGCCCGGTGCGCAGTTTTGCGCAGGTCGCTGCCGCCGATGTCGAGCGATTCAAGGCGTTCTTCCACGGCATGCTGAATGAAGGGGTCTACCTGGCGCCATCAGCGTTCGAGGCCGGTTTCGTGTCGGCGGCGCACGGCGAGAGTGAGATAGAACAGACGGTTGCCGCTGCGCGTAAGGTATTCGAGACGCTGTAGAAGCTCAGGACGTGCCTAGCGGTCCACGCACGTGCTTCAGCACTTGCTGCACGAGCCGCAGGCGTTCCGCCGGGTCTGACTGCTCGAGGCATAGCTGCTTCTCCTCGAGGTCTATCGGCAGAATCTCGACGAAGCGGTTGGTTACCCAGCCGGCATCGTCGAGCCGGCGTTCCAGGTCCTCGTAAAGCCGCCCGAGATCGTCGAGCACCCCGGAAAGGATCGCTGCCATCGGCTGGTATTCTTCGGGCAATGGCACTTCATTCTCTTCCGGCAGTACTTCGATTTCGCCAACGTTGAGCCCGTCCGGCTCACGAGACGTGGATAACAATCGAAATCGTTGCTCGCCCCGGGCGGTTACGCCGAGCAGGCCGTCGCTGCCCTGGTACCAGTCGACGATCCGGGCCAGCGTGCCGATTTCATAGGTCTTGGCCGGACCGACTTCACCGCCCTCCCGGATCAACACGACGCCAAACGGACTGTCGTCCTTGATACACCGGCCGATCATGTCCACATAGCGCGCCTCGAAGATCCTCAGAGGCAGCGGCCCACCGGGAAACAACACCGTACTGAGAGGAAAAAGGGGTACGCGCACGCCGCAGACCGTGAATCAATGACCTCCCAAGTATAGTTGCGCGATCAGTGACCAGCGAACGCGCTAGCCTGATTCACTATCAGGCAGGCACCCGGGTCATTTGTCTCCCTCATGGCTCGCTGCGCTGCGCTTTACTTCGTTCGACAAACGCCCCGGTCGCCCGCCT
>JBFEXY010000304.1:0-3124 GCA_041562415.1 Woeseiaceae bacterium | reverse complement strand
TGACTCCGGCGCAGCGGTAACCGCGAGGCTGGCGTGGATTACGGCCGCATCGAGCGCCGTGGTCTGCATCATCGCCCCGGTATTCGGAACCATCGCCGATGCCGGGGGTTACCGGAAACGGTTCCTGTTTCTGCTTGCAACTACAGGCGCCGTGGCAACAGCAGTATTGGCCGTCGTGGACCAGGGAAACTGGCCGTTCGCGCTTGCCCTGTATCTGGTGGCGTCGGTTGGTTTTTACAGTTCGACCGTGTTCTATGACTCGTTGATCATCGACGTTGCCGAACCACGTTATTACAGTTTCGTTTCGTCACTCGGTTTCTCGCTGGGATACCTCGGCGGGGCCGTGCTGCTCGCGCTACACGTATGGATGTTGCTGAATCCGGAGGCTTTCGGCTTCGCCACGACGGACCAGGTCATCAGGTTCGCGTTCGTAACCGTGGGCCTTTGGTGGGCCATCTTCATGCTGCCGCTGATGATCTTCGTGCCGGAGCAACACAGCCGAGTCGAGGTTGCCGGCGGCGCCATACGAGCCGCCTACAAAGAGTTGAGGACGACCATCCTAAAAATCGGGCAGTACCGAAACGTCGTCATCTTCCTGATCTCTTACTGGCTATACATCGGCGGCGTATTCACGGTTATCTTCATGGCCGTCAATTACGGCCAGCGCCTCGGTTTCAGTCAGCAGGATCTCGTCACGGCATTGTTGATCACGAATTTCGCAGGCTTTCCGGCAACGCTGCTGTATGGATTGGCCGGCCATCGCTGGGGTCCGAAGCGCGGCATCTACTTCGCACTCGTCGTGTATGTCGTCATGTCCAGCTGGGCGATTTTCATGGTCGAGGTCAGGCAGTTTTACATCATGGCGATCATCATCGGTTGTGTGCAGGGTGGCGTGCAGGGTCTGAGCCGGTCGCTGTATGCCTCGCTGATACCGCCCGATGCGCCGGGAGAGTTCTTCGGCTTCTACAACATGCTTACAAAGTTCGCTCACGTGCTGGGGCCGATTCTCGTCGGCATCGCCGCGACCGTGTCGGACGATCCGAAATGGGTGCTGCTTGCGCTCATGCCGCTGTTCATCGGAGGCGGCATGCTGCTGGGTGTCGTCCGGGAAAAACAGTCCACGCGCGTCACGTAGCAAGAACGGGTCTGTAACCGCAATCGTGTTCCTACAGAGCAGCGATATCGGCTTCGAGGCGTTGCAGCAGCGCGGGGTCGGGCGGCCCGTAGCGTACGTCGAGATATGTATCGGTAATGTTGCGCACCGAATCGGCGGGGAGCGGGCTGTGGGTTTGGACCCGGCCCGCGAACGCGCGAGGCGTTTCTCCCGTTGCCGGCTTGAGCCCCGACTTGCGTATGAATTTCTCGTAGAGCACGGCGGCCCTGTCTCTCGGGGGTGGCCGGTAGCGCAACATCAACGCGAGGCTTATCAGCATCGTGATGCCGGTAACGAGCGCGACCAAGGTCAACATCATTTGGCGCCAGTCGGGATCCTCCATGCCCAGCCAGTCCATGAAACGCTCCTGGTTCTCAGGGCCGTATCCCAGTATCCATTCATTCCACTTTGCGTTTGCTGCATCCCATGTCAGCACGAGCTTGTGCAGCAACCGTGACGGAGCGCCGAGACCCCACGCCGCGCCGCTACCGTCGAACATTGCACCTGTGCGGCCGGCATCCACGCGCTCAGGCGCGACGGCACCTGTGGGGTCGACCCGGCGCCAGCCGGTACCTTCCAGCCACACTTCGGTCCACGCATGCGCGTCGGCCTGCCGGACGATCATGTAGCCACCCATCGGGTTCAGTTCGCCACCCTGGTACCCGACTACGATGCGTGCAGGGATGCCCGCAGCGCGCATCATCAGGGCGAAGGCGGACGCGTAGTGCTCGCAAAATCCGCGCCGGGTCTGGAACAGGAAGCGATCGACCGGATTGCTGCCGAGCGGAGGAGGCTCCAGCGTGTAGTAATACTCTTCCTCGCTGAACCGGGTCAGAACAGCGCGGATGAACGCGTTCTCGGAAGGCGCTGCGGCCCGCATCGATCGCGCCAGCTCCGCTGTGCGCGGGTTGCGGCTTTCGGGAAACTCCAGGTACCAGTTGCGCCGGAACGGATGCAACTCGCGGTCGATGTGGTAGTCGGTGTACGAGACGGCCTTATAGGCGATCCGCTGGTCGACCGGGTGCACGCGGGCCAGCTGGTGCTGCGGTCCGAGAAAAGTACTATCCAGCTCCCAGTCGTAGGGAATGTCGAGCGCGAATACCCAGTGTTGCCGGGTGGGCTCCAGTGTCACCTCATAATGCACGGGCTCGCCGGAGGTCTCGGTATTCTCCCCGGCAGTGCTGGAAATCCTAGGTTCGGATATCCCCGACCAGGTGCGACCATCGAAGCGATGCAGCACCAGGCCGCGCCAGTAAAGATCCTGCGGTTCCGGTACCGCGCCGTCGAATTTCACGCGGAATGCCACGGCGTCAGACTGCGACAAAGCGCTGATGTCGCCAGGACTGATCGTGTCACTGAGGCCAGAAACAGCGGTGCCGGTGTCGATAGGCACCGCCCAGAACGGAGTCGCAATGCGTGGAAAAAAGATCCACATAGCAATTGCGAGCGGAGCCGCGTACAAGACCAGGCGACTTGTCGTGCCCAGGCTGCGTCTCAATGTCTCGGCATCGTCGGCCGACGTCCTCAGCCAGGCTGTCATGATGAGGATGACGCCGAGGACCAGGTAGGGCAGCGACCAGAGGTACTGTTCCCGCAACAGCGAGGACATGACGAGGAATATGGCAATGAAAAGCAATACGAACTGGTCGCGTCGCTGTCGTGTCTCGAGGAGCTTCAACGCGGCCATAATCGCCAGTAGCGCCGACCCCGGGCCGACGCCGCTGATGGTGCTGTAGGTATAGAGCACTCCGAGGAAGCAGGCGAGTGCCAGGGAAGCACGCAGCAGCGCAGGCGGTACCGGCTTGCGGCGCACCTCGATCGAGTATCGCCAGATCGCGCAGGTCAGCAGTGCCCCGGTTATCCACACCGGAAGGTACGGCACGTGCGGTAGCAACGCGAAAGCCAGCGCGAGTAAGGTCCACGGCAGGCTGGCAAGTAGCGAACCGTCGGTGCCGCGCGGTCTAGCCATCG
>JBFEXY010000303.1:0-3126 GCA_041562415.1 Woeseiaceae bacterium | reverse complement strand
TCTGGCTGGTCACGACATAATACAAAGTATCAGATGCAACTGAACGCGCGATCGTTTTCGCTGAAGTCTGTTATCGCCGGCATTGTTGCCGTCGGCCTGGTATCTATCGCTATTGTGATTTATTCGCAGTGGTTGGTGACCAGGGACTTTCAGCGCAATGCCACCTTTTTGAGGGTGGTGCAGTCGGTTCAGCAGGAGGTCGCCACGGCGCATCTCTGGTTCGAAGAGGCGCTCGGCGGGGATCGCTATATCAGCGTCGATGAAGACGTGCGTGCTCGTATCGAGGGCGCGCAACTCAGCGTCAGTGCAGCGATTTACGGCGGTGCGACGCCATTCGGGGAAGTCCCGGCGCTGACCGAAGCCACTGATAATCTCCATCTCCTGCGCGAGCACATAAGCGAATTCGATCGCATCCTGTCCAGTCGCTGGCAGGCGCGCGAGACGACCGGTGTTATCGGTGGTGACCTGGACCAGCAGTTCGACGCCGTGTTCGGCGAGATCCTGACGCTGTCGGACACGATCTCCCGGCAGATTGACCGCGCTATCGCGGCAGACCAAAAGCGCGTTTTCATGCTCAACGTGGTGATCATCGGTATCCTGATCGTCTCCTTCACCCTGCTTGCCATGCTGGTCATACGCAATCGTCACGAGCTGGAGCAGCGTGCCGTGGTTCTCGAGCGCATGGTCGTAGAACGGACCAGCGAGCTTGAGGCCAGGGAAGCCGAAGCACAGCAGCGCAGCCGGGAACTGGCAGTTGCCCGCGACCAGGCGAACGCCGCGAGCCAGGCGAAGAGTCAGTTCCTCGCCAATATGAGCCACGAGATACGAACGCCGATGAACGGCGTGATCGGCATGGCCGGCCTGCTCTTGCGCACGGAGCTGACGCCCGAGCAAAAAGAGTACGCGGAAATCATGCATTCCTCGGGCATGTCGCTACTGAAGATCATCAACTCGGTACTTGATTTCTCCAAGATTGAAGCCGGCAAGCTGGTCCTCGAGACCGTCGAGTTTTCGGTACACGAGAAACTGACCGACGTCGCCCAGCTGTTCTCGGCGGAAGCGAAGCGCAAGAACCTGACGATTAGTTACGCGGTAGCCGACAGCGTGCCCAAAGCCGTGCGCGGCGATCCTGTGCGCCTCGGCCAGATTCTCGCGAACCTGGTTAGCAATGCAATCAAGTTCTCGCACGACGGCGACATCAGCATCGTGTGCGACTGCGTCGATTTTGACCAGGCGGCAGATGGCTTTGTGCGGCTGAAGTTCGTCGTCAAGGACTGCGGTATCGGCATCGACCCGGGGGACCAGGAAAAACTGTTCCGGGAATTCAGCCAGGTCGACGAGTCCGACACCCGCAAGTACGGCGGCACGGGGCTGGGCCTGGCTATCTCCAAGGAGCTTGCGACACTGATGGGCGGTACGATCGGTGTCGACAGCGAGGCCGGCAAGGGCAGCCGCTTCTGGTTCACGATTGCCGTGGCGAGCGGTTACGGTAAGGAAGATGAAGCGTCCGCGCTCATTGATGTTGCAGGTCCCGATGCGCTCGACGTGCCGGCTCCGGGTGAGTGGCCAGACGCGGTCGGCAAGGTGCTCGTCGTCGACGACAACGAAGTTAACCTGCTCGTGGCGCAGCGTATGCTCGAGCAGCTTGGCTACGAAGTCGAGACCTCGGCGAGTGGCGAGGACGCGATCGAGGCGAACGGGAAGCGCGACTATACCGCGATACTCATCGACTCCCAGATGCCCGGAATGAGCGGCAACCAGGCAACGCGAATCATCCGGGAGCGAGAAGGCGACAAACGGCACACGCCGATCATCGCGCTGACCGCCAACGCGATGACCGAGGATCGCGAGCGAGCGTTCTCTGCCGGGGTCGACGATTACCTGAGCAAGCCGGTTTTCGTCGAGGAACTGGAAGCATCGTTGCGCCGCGTATTGAGCGGTAGTGTTGAAGTTGCCAACCTCTCGGCGAGCGCATTGAATGCCGGACCTGCAGGGTCTTCGATGCCGGATCGGGTTCTCGATTTCTCGGTTGTCGATGAGCTGAGCAAGATTCAGGGGTCGGGAGATGCCGACCTGTTCAGCGAGCTCGCAGACCAGTTTCTGCAGCAAATGCCGGCGTGGCTGCGCGAACTCGAAGCGGCGGCGCGGGACGCCAATACTCAACAGGTGCGTCGCCAGGCGCACAGGTTGCTCGGCCTTTGCCGCCAGATCGGCGCGGAGCGCATGGCCGCTCTGTGCGCGCGCCTCGAACAGTTACGGGACGAGGCCGAGGACATCGAGTTGCTCGAGGAGGTTTCGCGGCTGCAGCTGGAGTTCGAGGCCGCGTACCGGGCGCTCGACGACCGTCACCTGGGCGACTGACTGCCCGTCATTACGTTTATTTCTGATTGATTGCGGTTGAATTACCGCTGTGCCGGATATCGGCTGAAGGGTGTCCGAGCTATCTCGGAAAAGGAAGCCGGCGACAGCGCCACTCTGGTCCTCCGCAGTTCCACAGACTTCATGGCACGTGCTGTCGCCGGCATACCTTGACTACACACCTATATAAACGCCGGGTTTCCCTGACCAGTTGCACTGATTAAACATAATGCGAGAGAAAGTTCTGATTATATTTCAGTCTCAATTGTCTGAAATTTAACGACTTTAATTCGATCCCTCTTGCGCGGACCCGTAAGATTCGCGGATGTAGGCGATGATGGCTGCGATCTCGTCGTGCCCCAGCACGTCTTTCCAGGCGGGCATCGACGTGCCCGGGATGCCGTGCAGGACGCGTTGTTCCATCGCCTGCGCGTCGTCGAGAAGCCGGAACTCCGGGTCGGTGAAGTCGCGCGGCCGTGGCTCGAGAAAGCTGCCGATCCAGTTTCGGCCGGTTCCGTCCGCCGCGTGGCAGAACGCGCAGTTTTCCTGGTACAGCGGCTTACCGGCGAGTGCGCGGGCCGAAAGGCCGGACGGATCCGGTGGGATGTCGTGCTGCGCATACGGCGAGGCGCCGGAGATCAGGTCCGTGTTCGATTCGCGGTGACTGAAGTGATTCCGCGGGTAGGAAACGGCCCGCAGTTCCCACTCGATTTCTTCGTTCGCGCCAATGTTCGGCTGGTCGTGGCAACTGACGCACGCGGACTCGTA
>JBFEXY010000302.1:0-3135 GCA_041562415.1 Woeseiaceae bacterium | reverse complement strand
GCCGAAACCGACGATCGTGAGGCCGATGATCATCGGAGATACGCCGAAGCGTGCGGCAAGCTGCGAGGCGCCCGTAACCAGGAATCCACCGCCGATGATCAGCAGTACCAGGCCGAACACTATGCCGAAAAAAGTTGCCATGGAATGACCGGTGTAGCCTCTGGTCCGTCGATCGATAGTCTGTATAGTAAGCCACAGCACTGAACGTTAGAAATGCAATCGATGAACTCTGTTCGACGTAACAAGACGCCCAAAGAAAGCCTGTTGATCGGCGACATAGGCGGTACCAATGCCCGCTTCGCACTTGCCGATGCTGACAAACCCGCATTTGCGAACGTCGTGACGCTGCAATGTAATGATTACGAATCGGCCGACGCTGCAATCAAGCATTACCTGAAATCCCTGAAGGCCGGGCCGCCCTGCGCTATATGCCTTGCAGCCGCCGGCCCGATCATCGACAAGCGTGTGCGCTTCACCAACAATCACTGGGAAATTGCCGCAGATGAACTTGCGGCCGAATTCTCCATCGACGCCGTGCGGTTGCTGAACGATTTCGAAGCGATCGCTTATTCCGTACCGTACTTGACCGGGGATGACTGCATGCCGATCGGCCTGCCCGAGCCCAGGCCACTCGATGCGGACTTTTGCATGGTTGGCATCATCGGACCGGGCACCGGTCTCGGTGCTGTGGGCCTTCGCAAACACGGCGATCTTTATATTCCGATAGCGGGAGAGGCGAGCCACGGCGGTTTCGCGCCTGAGACACAGGTGCAGATGGATATCCTGGCCGCACTGCGCGAACGCTTCGATCGCGTTTCGAGCGAGCGGCTGGTCTCCGGTCCGGGGCTCGAAAACATTTACTGGGCGCTGATGCGGATCCACGGCGAAAAGCGGGCACACCTCACACCGGCCGAGATCTTCGCGGCGGCGATCGACAATACGGATCCGCTGGCCGCGGAAGCCGTGCAGATGTTTTTCGAGGTATTCGGACAGGTGGCCGGCGATCTGGCGCTGACACTGGGCGCGCAAGACGGCATCTTTATCGCCGGCGGGATTGCCAAGCGCTATCCGGATCTCCTGAAGAACAGCCGCTTTCGTTCAGGATTCGAAAACAAGGGCCGCTACCGCTCGCTGATGGAGCGCGTGCCGACACAACTCATCCTCCATGAGCAACCGGGGCTGCTGGGAGCTGCCTATTGCGCGCTGAAGCTTTATGACAGCGGAGACAGGGTGCCAGGCTAGATAACCGGATCGTGTTCCATTGCGGAACTCGAAGTCGGACGCGGCGTCGAGGTGATGCCTTCGCTATGCCGGGGGAACTCGCTGGCGTCAATTGTTTCCTCGTAGCCATGCCACGTTGCAAAGCCGATAACCGGAATCGTGACGATCAGTCCGACGAAGGCCGTAACAACACCTACGACCAGCGCGAAGATAATGATCGCCAGCCAGACGATCATCGCTCCCTTGTTTCTTAGTACCGCATTGACCGAGGTGACGATTGCCGTAACGCTGTCGACGTCGCGATGCATGATCATCGGTAGCGAGAATGCACTCGCCGAGAACGTGACCGCGGCAAAGATCGCTCCCACACCGCTGCCGAAAGCCAGGAAACTGATCAGTTCGGCTGTCGAGGGATCACCGTCTGTCGGGTACATGACTGCCGTGACGATTACGGCTGCGCGTGACCAGACGAGGAAGATCACCAGCAGGACCAGCGCGAACACCGCCTCGTTACCGATATGGCGTTTGAATGCCGCGCGCAGGCTGCGTACCAGGACCGGCTCCTGACCGCGTTCCAGCTGCGCGCTGATCGCATAGAGGCCGACACAGGTCAGTGGCGCGAGGAAAACGAAACCGCCGAGCATGCCGAACATAATCCACTGGCTGCCGCGAAACCATGAGATGAGTGAGACCGAACCGATCAGGATGGCGACGGCAAGCCCGTAGACCAGGCTCTGCTGCGGGGCCTGGATCAGGTCGCCTACGCCGAGGCGTATCCAGCGAAACGGGGCCCAAAGCGAGAGTTTTCGGCACGGTGCGACGAATGGCAGCCTGTCGCGATCGATGGCGGCGTTGCGATGCTTGCTCATGGCCGTTCCCCCGGGGGATCTAGTCCAGCCTGTTTCGATCATCGGCTATTTGGGGATGGCAGGCAACGACACAGCTATAGGCGTTTTCCGATATTTTCTGGTATTGTGCAGCGCACAATAAAGCCGCCAGGGTGGCGCTTGGGACACATACGAACAGGAGAACTCGATGGATCTCGCAGGGAAGACAATCGTGATTACGGGAGGCGCCCGCGGACTGGGCGCGGCCATGGCCAGGCGGCTGGCGGCCGCCGGGAGCCGCCTGGCGCTGGTCGACCTGGACGAATCGGCTCTGCAGGCCACGGCGGAGGAGTGCCGCGCGGCTGGCGCGCCGCAGGCACAGGGCTACGTCGCCAATGTGGCGAAGGAAGCCGAGGTAGAGGCACTGTTCGACAACATCGCCGAGGACTTCGGCGAGATCCACGGGCTCGTCAACAACGCGGGGATCATCCGCGACGCGATGATGCTGAAATACAAGGACGGCAAGCAGGTCTCCAAGATGACACTGGACCAGTGGCAAGCCGTCATCGACGTCAATCTGACCGCGGTGTTCCTGTGCGGCCGTGAGGCTGCAGCGAAGATGATCGAGTCGGGCCAGCAGGGCTGCATCATCAACATTTCGTCCATTTCCCGCTCGGGCAACATGGGCCAGGCGAATTACTCCGCGGCCAAGGCTGGCGTGCAGGCGATGTCCGTGGTCTGGGCCAAGGAATTTGCACGCTACGGTATCCGCTCGGCATCGATCGCGCCGGGGTTCATCAGCACGGAACTCGTGATGTCGATGAGGCCGGAAGCGCGCGAGAAAATGACCAGGCCGATTCCCGCAGGACGCCTTGGTGAGCCCGATGAGATCGCGCACACGGTGCAGTTCATCTTTGAGAACGAGTACGTGAACGGCCGTTGTATAGAAGTCGACGGGGCGCTGCGACTGTAGGCAAGGTTCTCAAACCGCAAACCGGCGCTTCGTTTGCAGGTACCATGAACGGTCAGCACGCCAACGGAGTGACCGACCCGCCATGCAATACACAGCAATCAAACTCGTCAAGCG
>JBFEXY010000301.1:0-3141 GCA_041562415.1 Woeseiaceae bacterium | reverse complement strand
GACATCGAGGACACCGGATTGACGAACTTGGGCTCGGCATTGCAGCAGTTGCCGATCACGGGTTCGGCGATCAATTCGGGATTCAACGTGCCCGGCAACTCGGGTTTTCCGCAGGACGGGTCGGGCATCGGCGCAGGTGCGGTACAGCTCTCGATCCGCAATGTCAGCGCGAAACGTACGCTGGTGCTGGTGGACGGCAAGCGATGGATCGCGGGCGCATCTGCATCCGGTGTTCCGAATTCGGTTGACCTGAATACGATTCCCGACAACGTCATCGAACGCGTCGAGATTCTGCAGGACGGCGCCTCGGCAATCTATGGCTCGGATGCGATTGGTGGTGTTGTCAACATCATCACGCGGCAGAACTTCGAGGGCTTCCGTCTCGATGCCCAGGCTGGCAGTTACCTGTCCGAGAACGACGGGGAGTCCTACAATTTTTCCGGGCTTTGGGGCGGCGGTAATGACACAACACATTTCGTGCTTAGCATGAGCTATGCCGAAGAAAGGGGCGTAGAAACGGCCAGCCGCAGCCGCTCGGCGTTTCCGACGCCCGACGCAACAAGCTGCCTCGCGGGCGGTTGTTCGTCGTTTACGCCGCAGGCGCGCCTGATCTTCGGACCCAATCTCAACGGCCAGGACATTACGTTGAACGACGGCGTGCTGAACGACGGCGGCGCGAATATACCGCAGTGGGATCCCAACGACCCGGACGGCGGCGCCGATTTTCATGCGTTTAGTGCGGCGGACCGTTTCAACTTCAACGGACCGGGATTCAATTTTCTAAAGACGCCGAACGAGCGCGTGAACGTGTACGCGAATGTGCGCCACGAGATTGCGCCGAACGTGACCTTGTTCGCGCGCGCGTCCTACACGAACCGTACATCCGAGACCAAGGGTGCTCCAGAACCGCTCTGTTTCGGTAATGGTTGCGGTACCCGCATCACCGATAATTTCGTGATCTCGGCGGAGAACCCCTACAACTTCACCGGTCTCGATCTGTCGGTCGCCAACGGCAACCTCGAGTTTTTCGCTCGTCGTCCGCTGGAATCGGGCCCGCGCCTGTTCTTCCAGGACGTCAATACCTACATGATCACGACAGGGCTGGAAGGTGAGTTCCAGGGCGCCAACCGGAACTTCTACTGGGATCTGACGGCAGGGTACGGCGACAACCGTGGCTTCCAGGAGAAGAAGAACTCGCACAATGCCGCGAAGCTACAGGTTGCGATGGGCCCGATCGACGTCTGCAACGCGACGCCAAACTGCGTGCCGTTCAATTACTTCGGCGGTCAGGGGCCCGACGGAACCGGCTCGATAACCGAGGAGATGCTGGACTTCGTGCGCTACACGCAGCGCGATTTCAGCGAGCAGACGCTGAAGAACTTCGCGTTCAATATCGGCGGTGACGTGGTCGAGCTTCCGGGCGGTACGATGGGCTTCGCAGCTGGCATGGAATATCGTGACCACCAGGGCTCGTTCCGGCCGGACCCGATTGCGGCCAGCGGCGAGACTGCGGGCATTCCCTCCGGTGCAACTGCCGGTGGCTTCGATGTCACCGAGTTTTATGGTGAGCTGAACATCCCGTTGATTTCGGGTGCGACGTTTGCCGATTTGCTCGAGGTCAACGTTGCGGCAAGACAATCCGACTACAGCACATCGGGATCAAAATCGACCTACAAGGCAAGTGCCTTGTGGCGGCCGATCGACCAGCTATCGTTCCGTGGGTCGTTTTCGACCGGATTCAGGGCACCGGGCATTGGCGAGCTGTTTGGCGGCGCCGCACGTGAAGACTTCACGTTCCTGGATCCCTGCGCGGACTATGAAGGCACAGAGGGGTCGGCGGCCGGTGGTCGCGATGCGGCGCAACCGGCAAATATACAGGCCAACTGTGCCACGCTCGGCGTGAATCCCGGACTACTTCAGACCAACCCGCAGCTATCCTCTCTGTCGACAGGCAACGATCAGCTGCAACCTGAGGAGTCTGACAACGTCACGTTCGGTGTTGTCTATAGTCCGGCATGGTCCGAGGGTTTGGCCTGGTCGGATGGCATGACGCTGTCGGTCGACTACTACGACGTGCAAATTACCGACGCTGTTCAGGGCATCAGCCCCTCAGAACTCATCACCGCGTGCGTCAACACGCTCGATCCGCTGTTCTGTGCCAATACGCCGCGCACGAGTTCCGGTCAGCTGGACACGGTACAAAACAGGCTGCAGAACATCGGCGGCATCGATGCCTCGGGCCTGGACATCATGTTCAGCTACCTCGCCCCGGAAACGAGAGCCGGCAATTTCAGTCTGAACTTCAACGCGACGTACCTGGACGAGTATAAGGAGACGACCAATAATCCGGATGGCACGCAGACTGTAGTTGATCGGACCGGGACACACCCTCAGGAGGTCTTTGCTCGTGCGTTCCCCGAATGGCGCGCGCTTACGTCGCTCGATTGGTCCCGGAACCGATGGACGGGTTCGCTGCGTATTCGCTGGGTTGATGAAATGGTGATGGCTAGCGGCAACACGCTGGACTCGGTGGCGTTCACCGACCTGCGCTTCACCTACAACCCGAGCTGGGCTAGCGACGCACTGACGTTCACGCTTGGCTTCAACAACGTGCTCGACGAGGATCCGCCGGTGTGCGATTCCTGTGGCTCAAGAAACATGAGCGCCGTAGTGCACGATTTGCCGGGCCGCGTTGGTTATATTGGGGTGTCCTACCAGCAGCAGTAAAATATGGCTCAAACTGCAACAAAGAACGGCCCCGTCAAGGGGCCGTTCGCTTTTCCGGTACACTGGTTTCGTGCATGCGGAGTCGGCCTCATGAAGCGAATTATTTTCCCACTGATGCTGCTTTACCCTGCGTTGTCGCAGGCTCAGGAAGCCGCTGCCGAGATAACGGCGTTCGGTGCTTATCGCTTCGGCGGCACATTCGAGCAAGAGCAATCGGAAGCCGAGTATGAACTCAACGATTCGCCTAGCTTCGGACTCATCGTCAACATCCGCCACCAGGACCCTACGCAGTGGGAGATTTTTTACTCACAGCAGCAGACGGAAGCGGAATTCCTCGGCGTGACGACCAACGACCCGGAAGTGGACATCGACCTGCACGTGCTGCAGCTGGGAGGTACCTACCAGTTTGATGGG
>JBFEXY010000300.1:0-3147 GCA_041562415.1 Woeseiaceae bacterium | reverse complement strand
GGGCGATTAGCTCAGGGGCAGTGTAACGAAACCGCTGGGTCGCCCATCGGCACATCGGCCGCAGGTTGGTTCGAACGAGGGCACGGTCCACAATAGGATATTTGGCAAACAGGGCGATTAGCTCAGGGGTAGAGCGCCACGTTGACATCGTGGAGGTCGCAGGTTCGAAACCCGCATCGCCCACCAGAATCCAGGGACAGTGACCCTGACCCTCCTAAATCATGGTCACTGTCCCGTTTTCATGCTTGTCCGTCCTCGACTGCTACGTAAAGCCACTGTCCCCTGTTGTGTCAGGGCAACAAAATACCTGATTCCTTTGGGAAAATTGGGGTTCTCCCGGTTGTTTATTGCACGCTGGGTATATAGAATCGCGTTCCCGTGCAGCTGCCCGATGGCAGCTGGCCGGTTTTACCTGTCGGTTTGAGGAGGACACCGGGATCGCAGTCACAAAGCGCGTTAGGCGAAATGAGGAAATCGATGCCCCAGAGGTCAGAGTTATTGACTCGGAGGGTGAACAGAAAGGGGTCATGTCGGTCCCAGCGGCCATCGAGTTGGCCAAGGACGAGGGTCTCGATCTAGTCGAGGTTGCGCCAACGGCGGATCCGCCCGTATGTCGGATCATGGACTTCGGCAAATACTTGTTCGAGCAGAACAAGAAAGCCCAGTCGGCCAGGCGCAAGCAAAAACAGGTACACGTAAAGGAAATCAAGTTCCGTCCAGGTACGGAGGAAGGTGATTACCAGGTCAAATTGCGCAAGCTCATGGAATTCCTCGAGCACGGCGACAAGACCAAGATCACCTTGAGATTCAGAGGCCGGGAGATGGCGCACCAGGAGCTGGGCGCGAATTTGCTGGCGCGAGTCAGGGATGATCTGGAAGAATACGGTGTTGTCGAGCAGATGCCGCAGATGGAAGGGCGGCAAATGATCATGGTGATGTCACCGAAAAAGAAGTGAGTGTTGCCCAGGGGCATGAGCCCCGGGCTGTCCCCGCCTGCAGCGGCTGGATTTTCGAGAAAACGTCCGGTACGTAGCATGGCTAACAAAGTGGAGACGACAAAATGTCGAAGATGAAGACCAACCGGGGCGCTGCCAAGCGCTTCCGCCGGACGGGCAAGGGCGGCTACAAACGTGCCCAGTCCCACCTCAATCACATCCTTACCAAGAAACCGGCTAAGCGTAAGCGTCATCTCGGCTCGACCGAGCAGATTGCCGATGCCGATGTAAAGAGCGTGCGCCGCATGCTCCCCTACAGCTAAGAGGAGATTGAGAAATGGCACGAGTAAAGCGTGGCGTTACCGCCAAAGCACGCCATAAGAAAGTCCTCGGGGAAGCCAAGGGCTATTACGGCGCTCGCAGCAAGCTCTACAAGACCGCCAAGCAGGCGGTTATCAAGGCCGGCCAGTACGAGTACCGCGACCGGCGCCAGCGCAAGCGGCAGTTCCGGGCATTGTGGATTACCCGCATCAACGCTGCGGCACGCCTGCACGGCCTTTCGTACAGCCGGCTGATCAACGGTCTGAACCTCGCCAACATCGAAGTCGACCGCAAGGTGCTCGCGGATATCGCGGTACACGATCCCGAGGGCTTCGGAGCGATAGCCGAACAGGCAAAAGCTGCCCTCGCGCAGAACGCCTGAATCCAGACCGGAGGGGCGTGCAAGCGCCCCGGGATCTGAAGCGATGCAGGCACTGAGTGAGCTGGTTGAAGCTGCCGCAACGGAAATCGATGCGGCCAGCGACCTTGCCGCCCTGGATGCGGTCCGGGTTTCCTACCTCGGCAAGAAAGGCAAACTGACGGAGCGACTCAAGTCGTTGAGCCAGCTGCCGGCTGAGGATCGTCCTGCTGCCGGACAGGAAATCAACCAGGCCAAGCAGGAAGTCATGGGGCGCATCAATGCCCGCCGCGAGACGCTCGAGTCGGCGGCACTCGAGGAGCGGCTGGCGAAAGACGCCGTGGACGTCACGTTGCCGGGCCGGGGATACGAGATTGGCGGACGCCATCCCGTGTCGCGTGCCATGTCACGCATCGAAACGATATTCAGGAACGCGGGTTTCGGCGTGCGCTCGGGCCCCGAGATCGAAGACGATTTTCACAACTTTACTGCGCTCAATATTCCGGAGAATCATCCGGCGCGGGCCATGCACGATACGTTCTATTTCCCGGGCGGGCGGCTGCTGCGTACACATACCTCTCCCGTTCAGATACGGTCGATGGTGGAAGAGGGCGCACCCATACGAATAATTGCGCCCGGCCGCGTCTACCGATGTGATTCCGATCAGACGCATACCCCCATGTTCCACCAGGTCGAGGGCCTCGTCGTTGACCGCGGCATCAGCTTCGCGAACCTGAAGGCCATCCTGCACCAGTTCGTCGAGGCCTATTTCGAGCGCAAGGCCGAGTTGCGCTTCCGCCCGTCCTATTTTCCGTTTACGGAACCGTCCGCCGAAGTGGACGTGCTGTGGGAAGAAGGCAAGTGGCTCGAGATCCTTGGTTGCGGAATGGTGCACCCTAACGTGCTCGAAGCGGCCGGCGTGGATCCGGAAGAATTCACGGGCTATGCATTCGGCATGGGAATCGAACGGCTGGCGATGCTTCGCTATGGCGTAACCGATCTGCGCACGTTTTTCGAAAACGACCTGCGCTTCCTCAGGCAATTCAGGTAGGCGCGATGAAGATTGTAGAATCGTGGCTGCGTGAATGGGTCGACCCGGACCTCGATTCGAAGGCACTTGGGCATCAACTGACGATGCTGGGGCTGGAAGTTGATGGCGTTGAGGTCGAGGGCGATGGTCTCGACGGCGTCGTCATTGCCGAAGTCGTCGAAGCCGAGAGGCACCCGGACGCGGATCGCCTCAGCGTTTGCAAGGTAAGCACCGGGGGTAAAGAGACGATCGACGTCGTTTGCGGAGCACCGAACGTGACAGCGGGAATGAAAAGCCCGCTGGCGGTGCCGGGGATTACTCTCCCCAACGGGCTCAAGCTGCGCAAGAGCAAGATTCGCGGCGTCGTTTCCAACGGCATGCTGTGTTCCGCGGTCGAACTGGGCCTCGGCGAGGAATCCGACGGCATACTGGCCCTGCCTGGCGATGCGCCGGCAGGCATGCCCCTGGCAGAGTACTTGGGGCTGCCGGATACGGTGTTCGAT
>JBFEXY010000299.1:0-3153 GCA_041562415.1 Woeseiaceae bacterium | reverse complement strand
GCGTTCTCGGAGTCAGCCGAGCTCGTCGGCACGGAAACGGTGGACGGGCAGAAAGCCTACCACCTTGTCGCCGAAAACCTGGACCGCAAGCGAAGCTTCGCGGAAAACCAGGATTTCATTCTGCAGACGATCAATGTCTGGATCGATGCTGACCACTATGTGCCGCTGCGGATGGTCATGGACGGCACGATGGATACCGACGGCACGCCACGTCCCATGACGATCGAGAACATCGAACGCGACTATCGCGAGGTGCCCGGCAGCAACATGTACGAGCCCTACCAGCAGGTGATGCGGCTCACCGGCGAAATGGCCGACGAGACCAAACGCCAGATGGAAGAAGCACGTGCGCAGCTTGAAGAATTCGACAAGCAGCTGGCAGAGATGCCGGAGTCTCAGCGCAGCATGATGATGAACATGATGGGCGAACAGATCGAGATGATGCGCAAGATGGCGGCCGGTGACGGCATCGAGATCGTCACGAACGTACGCTCGATTACCGTCGAATAAGGCCACGCGCAGTAATTCTACGTATCGCGCGCGGCGAAACTCGCCGTTAGGGTGACGCCGGGGCCGCAAAGGCCAACGGAGTGGATTGTCCATGAAAACCATCATCGAGCCGCATCGCGTCAAGATGGTCGAGCCGATTCGGCTTACCGATCGCGACGAGCGCGAGCGGCTGATCGAGAAAGCCCACTACAACCTGTTCCTCCTGCACGCCGAAGACGTGATCATAGACCTGTTGACGGACTCCGGAACGAGCGCCATGTCGTCGGAGGCGTGGGCCGCGATGATGCGGGGGGACGAGTCCTATGCGGGCGCCCGCAGCTGGTACCGCTTCCGCGACACGGTCAAGGACATTTTCGGCTTCGAGCAGGTCGTGCCCACGCACCAGGGCCGCGCCGCGGAGCGCATCCTGTTCAGCGTGATGGTTCAGCCCGGCTCGATAGTCCCCAACAACACGCACTTCGACACGACCCGCGCCAACATCGAATTCTGCGGTGGGAAGGCCGTGGACCTGCCCTGCGCCGAAGCAGCCGACCTCGAGTCGGACGCACCCTTCAAGGGCAACATGGATATCGCGGCGCTCCGGAAACTCGTCGCAGAGGAAGGCCCGGAAAACATCCCGCTGATCATGGTGACGATCACCAATAACTCCGGGGGCGGCCAGCCGGTGTCGATGGCGAACATCCGCGAGATCAGCCGCATCGCGCGTGAGGCAGGCATACCTTTCTACGTCGATGCCTGCCGGTTTGCCGAAAACGCCTACTTCATCAAGCTGCGTGAACCGGGTTACGAGAACACGTCAGTGATCGATATTGCGCACGAGATATTTTCGCTGGCCGACGGCTGCACCATGTCCGCGAAAAAGGACGCATTTGCCAATATCGGCGGCTTCCTCTGTACCAACGACGCCGAACTCGCGCAGCGCGAACGCAATATCCTGATCCTGACCGAGGGCTTCCCGACCTATGGCGGCCTCGCCGGCCGCGACCTCGAAGCTATCGCTGTCGGCCTGCGCGAGATACTGGACGAGCACTACCTCGACTACCGGCTGTTGTCGACACGTTACGTCGTCAACGGCCTGCTGGATGCGGGTATTCCGGTCGTGGCGCCGGCCGGTGGCCACGCGGTGTATCTCGACGCGCGGCGCTTCCTGCCGCACATCGAACCGCTGCACTATCCGGGGCAGGCACTCGCTGTCGAACTCTACATCGAGGCGGGTATCCGTGGCTGCGAGATCGGCACGGTGATGTTCGGCATGAACCCTCACACCGGCGAGGAACAGGCGGCTCGCTCGGATCTCGTGCGGCTCGCGATCCCGCGCCGCGTGTACACGCAAAGCCACATGGATTACGTACTCGAAGCCATTCAATACGTGTGGGAACGGCGCGATGCCATTCGCGGCATGCGCATCGTGGAGGCACCGAAGTTCCTTCGGCACTTCACGGCCCACTTCGAACGGCTCTGACTTCTTTCCGCATTAACTTACCAAAACTGGAAACCACATGAATGACATCAAACCTGGCCACCGGACCTGGGCCGAGCCCTACAAGATCAAGTCCGTCGAACTCCTGAGAATGACCACCCGCGAAGAGCGCGAAGCCGCAATGCGCGAAGCCGGTTACAACACCTTCCTGACGCGCAGCCGCGATGTGTACATCGATCTCCTCACGGACTCGGGCACGTCCGCAATGAGCGACCGCCAGTGGGCCGGCCTGATGCTCGGCGACGAGGCGTATTCGGGCAGCGAGAACTTCTATCATCTCGAGGAAGTCGTTCGTGAGTACTACGGCTACAAGTACCTGGTGCCCACGCACCAGGGCCGCGGCGCCGAAAACCTGATGTCGCAAATCCTGATCAAGGACGGCGACTACATTCCCGGCAACATGTACTTCACGACAACGCGCCTGCACCAGGAACTGGCGGGCGGAACGTTCGTCGACGTTATCATCGATGAAGCGCACGACCCGGACAGCGACTTCCCGTTCAAGGGCAACGTCGATATCGGCAAGCTTGACGCACTCGTGAAAAAAGTCGGCGCCGACCGGGTTCCGTACATCAGCCTGGAGGGCAACGTAAACATGGCCGGCGGCCAGCCGTTCTCGATGGCGAACCTGCGCGAACTTCATACCTACTGCCGCGAACACCACATACTGATCATGCTCGACGCGACGCGCACCATGGAGAACGCGTGGTTCATACGCGAGCGCGAGGAAGGCTATGCGCACAAGTCCGTGCGGCAGATTCTCCGCGAGATCTGCGATCTCACCGACGGCTGCACGATGTCGGCGAAGAAGGACGCGCTGGTCAACATCGGCGGTTTCTTCACCTGCAATGACGAGGAAATCTTCAAGAAAGCGCAGAACCTGGTCGTCGTTTACGAAGGGTTGCACACCTACGGCGGACTCGCCGGGCGCGACATGGAGGCCATGGCGCAAGGCATCCGCGAAGCGGCAACCGAAGAACACCAGGCGGCACGTATCGGCCAGGTGCGCTACCTCGGCGAAAACCTGCAGCGGGCAGGCGTACCGATCGTGAAGCCGATCGGTTCGCACGCGGTGTTCATCGACGCGCGGCGCTTCCTGCCGCACATCGACCAGGACGACTACCCGGCACAGTCGCTGGCGGCGGAGCTGTTCATCGAGTCAG
>JBFEXY010000298.1:0-3215 GCA_041562415.1 Woeseiaceae bacterium | reverse complement strand
GAAATCGGATCGGCAATACCGTGGCTCGAGTGGCAGTCGGTGCAGACCGGGCCCTCTTCGCCGGCCTGCCAGGCGAGGCCGTGCGCGCTTTGTTCCTTCCAGGTTTCCAGGAGCAGCGCGTGGCACCTGCCGCACATCTCGGGTGCATGCTGACGCGAGGTCTGTGCATTGGGGTCATCCGCAGCCAGTATCTTGTGACTGCCGTGGCAGCTCGCGCAACTCGGCGCGGCGACGAGCCCTGACAGTAGCAGCGCCCGGCCGTGCTCGCTCTGGACATAGTCCTGCAACGGCGTTTCCGGCGTGTCGTGACACGCGCCGCACTGGCCTATCTGGTTGACGGCAGAGACCTTGCAGTCGGCTTCCTCGACCTTGCGAATCGCATGGGGGTCGCCGTGGCAGTCGAGGCAAGCGGCCTGCCCTGCGTGAACACTGCGGCCTATCGTACGCAGCTCGCGGCCGTGACAGTTGCCGCAGCTGTCTTCGTCGGTCAGCGGTTCAACGCCGCGCTTGTGGCGCTTGTCCGTGATATTCGTATGGCATTCGCCGCAGGCGACGTCCGGGTGCGCCGTCGACGAGTACTCGACATCGTCATGACAAGCGAGGCAATCCTCGAGGGCCTGGGCGCTGGCGAACGCTGTGACAAGCAGAAACCCGAAACCGAGAAACGATTTCGCGCACGTGACCCTGGCCGCGGCCATATCCATTGTCCTGAATCACTCTGTGAGTGGTTTTAGGACCCTAAGTACTATCCGTTCACCGAATAAGCTATTGCGGTTTCCCGAAGGTCGGCTTTCGGATAAAAACAGTCTGCCGGACCGGCAGGCCGTGCTAGGCCGCGTAAAGCGGCGCTACGTCGATGTATATCCGGTAGAGCGAGATCAGGCCGTCTTCCGTTTCGAACACGTTGCAGAACGGCAGGGTGATCCTGCTGCCGTCGTGGCGCGTGTAGGTGACCTCGCCTTCGCATACGAAGCCATTTTCATCGGCGACCGTGCGCTGCAGCTCATGGCTCAGCGCGGCGAACGAGGAAAAGAAACCTTCGACGGCAGCCCGGATGCCGTCGTGTCCCTGGACCGGAGGCGAGGAGCCGAAGCGGAATTCGCCGTCCGGCGCGATGAAACCGAGGAAGCCCTCCGTATCCATCGAATCGATGGACACGAAGAGCTTCCCGAAATCAACGCCCCCGTGGGAGCTGCCCGTCATTGCTGACTGGCGTAGTAATTTACGAGCGCCTTGACGTCGTCGTCGCTCAGTGCGTTGACTTTCTCTTCCATCTTCGCCGGCTGCTCGCGTTCGCCCGCGCGATAGGCGGCCAGCTGCGCCTCGAGGTAACCCATCAGGTTGCCTGCGAGGATGCCGGCTTCGTCTTCCGGATTCGAACCGCCTTCGGAGTGGCAGCGGTCGCACTGAGCTTCGTGCACGGCTTTGCCGGCCTCAGCAAGGGCGGCATCGAAGTCCTGCTTGGCGGCAACGAACGGCAGGCCGGCATAGTAAGCAGCGATCTCGTCGATCTGGTCGTCGCTCAGGTCGGCCGTTACTGCGCACATCGTCGTCGCGGCTTTGCTGGTATCGCCCTGCCTGTATTCTGACTCGCTGCACGGCCGTGCCTCGTCGCGGAAGAGGTAAAGAGCATCGGAATGCACGAACTCCGGCACGCCGGCAATCGTGGGTACATCCGTCCACTGGCTGACGCCGTCGTCGCCATGGCATCCGTTACAGTCTGCGACAATCGACTCCAGGTCGCCTGCCAGGGAGACCGAGGCAAAGAGACCGAAGGTCAGTGAAATTGCAATAGAGATTAAGCGCTTCATGAGATCCCCTTTTTCCTAATTGGAGGCCTGGGCAGTGTTATTTGTACAACAGGGTTTGTTAACCAACGCTGAACGATGCCCACTATAAATCAATGGATTGGTATGCAACAGGCCGCAGAATCCTTATACCACCTGGCTGCGGCCAGCCCCTGTGTGCCATAGCGGAACTGGAAGTCCAATAGGTAAACGCCGTAACTAATGGTGAATGTCGACCTTGGATTTACCGTCAGCAATGGCGTGCAGCCGGTCCCAGTCGCGAATTTCGATCTTGCCGCGCGGTGTGACAATCGCGCCCTCGCGTCTCATGCCGGCCATCAGGCGGCAGACCGTCTCCTCGCTCAGCCCCAGGAGGCTGGCGATCTCCAGGCGCGAGAACGGCAGCGCAAAGCCTCCATTGACCCTTTCTGCTTTCGGAGTCAGCAACAACAGGAATGATGCAATTTTAGCGGCAGCACACTTGTGGCCGAGCACCTCCGTCAGGGAGCGGCTGTGTGCAATATGCGCGTTCATGGCGTAGATCAACCGCATCGCGAGGTCACTGTCACTGCGAACCCGTCGGAGCAGTGTCCTGTGGTTGATCTTGCAGGCCTTCACGTCAGAGGCCGCGATCGCCGAGTACGCGTAGCGTTCGTCGCCCATCGATTGCAGGCCAACCAGCGAGCTATCGGGGCTGCTCAGACCCACGATTTGCTCATGCCCTTCGGAATTGTGCGAGCAAATCTTCACCCGGCCCTCGCTCACGGCGAACAGGCAGGTACTCGGCTGGCCCTGCATGAACAGGACCTCGCCGTGACGGAAGGATACGTGCTGCACCGAATCCTCGAGCATGCACTGAAACTCCGCGGACGAAGGCGAATCTTTCGCCGCAAGAATTTCCTGGAACGGACAATGGCAGTTATTACAGGACATCGCTCACTCTCTACAATGGTCTTTATCTCGATCGCTACTCAATTGTTTAGACTATTTCCGCAATGCGGTCGATAGCGATTTGCCGGGCGAAGTCTCGGTATTTACGTACCCGAAACTGCGTTCTGTCAGTGAAAGTGCCCCTCCCGAAGCATAGGATCAATTAGTTAAGTGGCTAACCCTGAATATCAGGTCCCTATGCCCGCAACCCCCCGGGCGCTGCACGTCTTGAGCGCGCGTCTTGTTGGGATGGTCTGTACGTAGAAACCGCCAAATCGGGCCGTGCAGATACGCATAATCCACCGCCATTATCGACCCCGAAACTGACAATCGTCAGTGTTGAAAGTCTTGCTGTTTCCTAGTCTATGCGAAGCGCCGGAAATCTGCCCCGAATAAAACCAACGGCGATATCCGGACTCGATCAATTTGTAATGCAAATATGCATAGGAGCAGGAAAATGAACCGGTTCGACGCACTGAAACGATGGACCTGGTCGGT
>JBFEXY010000297.1:0-3215 GCA_041562415.1 Woeseiaceae bacterium | reverse complement strand
TCACATTCTGTCGATTACCGGATCGATGCGTTATCCGACCTGCCGGCAGTCGTCGCCGGGCACGCGACCGGCCGGGCCGCTACCTGATTGTTCATCTCAGTGTGGGGGTAACGGCCAGTCGTGGCCAACTTCCAGGCACTCCTCGACGAGCCACTTGAATTCGGTGAAATCATCGACGATCGCATCCGGCTGGTGAGGATGCGCAGCCGTCCCCGGAAATATCTTGTTGATCCAGGCATGATCCCAACCGGAGCCATTGAAAAAGACTGACGTGATGCCCGCGCGTTTGGCTGCGATGACATCCGTCGTGCTGTCGCCGACATACCAGCAATTCGGTGCGGGTTCCTCGCCGAGGTTCGCGAGAGCCTTGAGAATCGGGTCGGGGTTGGGTTTGCGACGGCCGCTGTCATCACCGCAAACCGTCGTTTCAAACAAATCCAGCCACGCGCCCTCATCGACGAGCGCGAATTCGCGTTCGAAGAACTCGCGATCGCGGTTCGTCAGGATACCGAGCCTGACATCGAGAGAGTGCATTTCGATCAGCATGTCGAGTTCACCGCCTTCCAGCGGCTGTACCTCGCCGTAGTGGTTACGGTAGGCAGCGTTGAACGCCTCATGTGCCAAGTGCTTGGCGTCCTCGTCGTCGCCAAACAGCACTTCGAAGATGTCGGTTCGCGAAATTCTGCGCTCCGCCCTGATTTTCGGATGCAGTTGCCGGTGTTCGCGAACGTAATCGACGAGGCGCGCATCTTCGGGCGTTTTGGCCTCGTCGTGAGTAATCAGCGCAGACATCAGGCCGAGTTCCGGCAGTCGCGGGAGCACGTCGTCGACGGCGTGATACATCGCGTCGAGCGTATCGACGAGCGTCGCGTGCCAGTCGAATAGCACGACGCGGGGCGCAACCAGCGCTCTCGCTGCTTCGTCCAGTTCTCGCAACATCTTCCGCTTGACCTGATCCGCCCGCCCGATCGTACGCTTTCAACGAGGGCTCAAGGAGCTCCACCATTGCGCTGCAGCAGTGCGTCCACGAACCGCGTTCGCCATGCCGTAATGTCGTTCTTCTCGAGCACTTTCATCATGGATGCATGCCGTTCCCGCCGCTCGTTCAGTGACATCGTAATTGCCGTAGCGATGCCGTCCGCGACATTGTCCCGGTCGTAAGGATTGACGATCACGGCATCGGTGAGCTCGCAGGCCGCCCCGGCGAGACTGGACAGCACGAGCACCCCGGGGTCTTCGGGGTCCTGCGCCACGACGTATTCCTTGGCAACGAGGTTCATGCCGTCTCGGACGGGAGTGACGAGGCCCACTTCCGCGTTACGAAAGAAACCCATTAGCGGCTTACGGCTGATGCCTTTGTTGAGATAACGGATGGGTACCCAGTCGGACGACGCGAAGCGGCCATTTATGCGACCGGAAGCCTGCTCCAGTTCCCCGCGAATCTCGTCGTAGGCACGCACTCCCACGCGTGTCGGCGGGGCGATCTGCATCAGGGTCACGTTGTTCTGAGTATTCGGGTATTTTTCGAGAAGGCGCTCGTAAGAAAGGAATCTCTGGTGCAGGCCCTTGCTGTAGTCCAGCCGGTCGACGCCGATGATCAATTGCCGGTTGTCGAGGCTATTGACCATGCGGCGCAACGATTTTGTCGTGTTCGCCTCGGCGGACAATGCCTGGATTTCTTCAACATCGACGCCTATGGGGAATACGTCGGCGACCAGGGTGCCACCGGACACCTCGATCGTGTTGTCGCCGGTGAGCTTCGCGGGGACGATCGGTTCCTGCAGGCAGGTCTTGAACGCTGTGAGGTCCCGGTGCGTATGAAAGCCCAGCACGTCATATGCGCACAGGGATCGCAGCAGGTACTCGTGTCCGGGTGCGGCCCGCAGCGCTTCGAAAGTCGGGAAAGGCACGTGCAGGAAGAAACCGATCGGGTTGTGGATGCCGGCGTTGCGTAGTTCGGCCGCCAGCGGAATCAGGTGGTAATCGTGCACCCATATGATGTCATCGGGCTGCAGCAGCGAGGCAAGTTTTCGAGCGAATAATGAATTGACGCGAAGGTAGGCATCGAAATCCTCGGTTTCATACCGCAGGAAGTCGAGAAGATAGTGACAGACCGGCCACAGGACCCGGTTGCTGTAGCCGTTGTAGTAGTGCTCGAAATCGGACTCGTTAAGCGCAATCGTCGCGAACACGATATTTTCCTTGCGCACTATCTGAACCTGCGAATCCGATCTGTCGGTGAGCTTGCCGTTCCACCCGAACCACATGCCGCCCTGGTCCTTCAGCGCGGCCAGGATGCCGACAGCAAGGCCGCCCGCTGCTGCACCTTTCTTCTTCGGCATTGCAACGCGATTCGACACGATGATCAGGCGTCTGTCCGCTGGCTCGGTCATTGTTGTTTCCCCGTCTATAAAGACTCTTCCCAGGAGTGACTCAGACGCACTGCCGCATTGATGATGCCGGCCATACTGTAGGTTTGCGGGAAGTTACCCCACAGCGCGCCGGTATCCGGATCGATGTCCTCCGACAGGAGCCCGAGCGGATTCCGGAGTTCCAGCATGTTTTCGAACAGTTCCCTGGCCTCGTCCTTGCGTCCGATGCTGGCCAGCGCATCGATGTACCAGAATGTGCAGATGTTGAATGCGTTCTCCGGCTCGCCGAAGTCGTCGGCCGCGATGTACCGGAACATGTGTTTACCTCTTAGTAAATGCCGGCCAATGCACTCAACCGTCGAAACAAAGCGCGGGTCGTCTGCCTCGATGAAACCGAGGTCGTGCATGGTGAGCAGACTTGCATCCATCTCGGGCCGGCCGAAGCTCTCGGTAAACGACTCCTGCTCCGGATCCCAGGCACGCTCGAGGATGTCGGCACGAATCTTATCGGCCGTCTCTTGCCAATAGGCGGCGCGCTCGTCTTCTCCGAGCTTGTCCGCAATCTTTGACAGCCGATCGCAGGCAGCCCAGCACATGATGCTGGAGAACGTGTGCACGCGTTGCCGCCCGCGGTATTCCCACAGACCCGCGTCCGGCTTGTCGTATTTTTCACGCGCCCAGTTTCCCAGCGCCTCCAGGCGCTTAAATTCAGCCAGCGTGCCGGACTTTATCAGCCGGCTGTCGAAGAAGAACTGTGTCACCGCCAGCACGACAGCCCCATAGACGTCGTGCTGCACCTGTTCGTACGCCTGGTTGCCGCGGCGTACCGGTGGCATGCCCTGG
>JBFEXY010000296.1:0-3235 GCA_041562415.1 Woeseiaceae bacterium | reverse complement strand
GTCGAAAAAATTGACCCCGGCATCGTAGGCCGCCGCCATCATTTCGACCGTGTCTTTTACGTCGACCTGTGTATGAAATGTCACCCAGGACCCGAATGACAATTCGCTGACCTGGATACCGGCTTTGCCGAGGTGGCGGTAATTCATTGCGACTCCTGATCAGTACGGACGTTGTGATTATTCAGGGTATTAATACGACTGCCGAGACAGGCGAGCAGACTATTCTTCTTTGCGCTCTTCCTCTTCTTCGTCGTCGTATTCCTTGAAAATGCAGTGCTGCGCAAACGCTTTGGCGTCATTTACCGACCAGTCGCTCTTCGGCGTGTCGACCATCTTCTCGCACCACCTGTCGCTGCCCACTTCAGGCTCGCAACTGGTCAGGAACGTGGCCACCCCGAATGCTGCCAGGCTTGTCAGAAGTCGTTTCAATGTCATCTTCCTGGGTACAATCGTCAACGGTTGTTCGTTCGCGAGCTAGTGTACGACGCCCGTTCCGAGTGCGCGAGTACAGGATATACACGACAGCCGTAGCCGGCAGTGCAAGCAACCGGCTTGAATCATTTGGCCGTTTCGACCCTGAACGCCCCGGCGCGTCAGTTCGCGGCCGCAACCACGGATTCGAGTTCCCTTTCGCTATTCGCGATCGCATACTTCGTGCAACGATACACGTCCCCTGCGTTCTTCTGACCTTTCGGGAACAGCTCCTTCAGCGCCTGACAGGCCTCTTTTGCCGTCATTTCGATGCGCTTCTCGAATTCCCTGACGTCCTCTTCATCAGTCAGATCCAGGTCAGCGTAACTGACCTGCCGCCTCAGCTGGATTAGCTCTGTCGTGTACCCCGACGGGCCTCTCGCAGTCACCTTGCGGGCTACGACAGGTGCCTCTACGCGCACCTCTTCGATCGCCGCACTGGAACCCTCTTGCTCGTCATCCTGAGCGAGAACGGGTTGCGCGAGGAGCAATATCCCCATCGTCATGAGAGAGACAACTAACGCGGCACCAGTTACGAGGGATTTGCTTGCGAACATGGCCATACCCTCATATTGCATGTCGAAATACGACTAACCCTTCGCCCGAATTCCTTTTCTCGTACTAAACAACGCCAACAGCGGCCGCCGACGCGGACTCGGGAACACGCGATCACACGCCTTCCACGGAGTCCCGATGGCTAGGCGTCCTTGCTTCGGGTTAGCTTTACCGCTGACGCTTCAATGGGGCTGCACTGGCAAGGGATCAATGCGCGAAAATACCTACCTGCCGCGCTGTTAGACTACACCCATGATTCTCGTGGTTATTGGCGCCCTGCTGGGCGCGCTATTCGGTGGCTTTGCCGGTCTTCTCATCGGCGCCGCGATCGGCTACGCAGCAGGCGCCGTACTGCGGAAGTCGGTGGTGGGCGGACTGCAGATCGTGCAGTCGCAGTTGATCGACTCGACATTCTCCATAATGGGCGCGCTGTGCAAGGCTGACAGCGTCGTTACCCGTGACGAGATCAACGCAGTCGAGCAGATCTTCACAATGCTGAGGCTGCAGGGCGAACAGCGCGACCGGGCCAAGGCGGCATTCTCCCGCGGCAAGCAGCCGGACTTCGACCTAGACGCTGCAGTTGACCAGTTTGCACGCATCAGCCGCCGGCGAGCACCGCTGATACAGCTCTTCCTGCAGCTCCAGGTCATGGCCGTAGCAGCGGACGGCAAGGTGGATCCCGCCGAGCACGGCATGCTGGTGCGAATCGCCCGACGACTGGGCCTGAGCGAACATGACGTCGCGCAACTCGAAGCGCTGTTGCGCGCGGGCGCAGCAGGCCCGTCTGCTCGCGGCGCGCCGCCTCCTCGGGATCGCCTGAACGACGCCTATGCCGCGCTCGGCGTGTCGCCGGATGCCAGCCCCGCCGAGATTAAACGCGCGTACAGAAAGCTGATCAGCCAGAACCATCCGGACAAGCTCGCGGCAAGAGGACTGCCCGAGAGCATGCGGGCCGTGGCCGAGGAACGATCACGCGAGATAAATGCTGCCTACGACCTCGTCAAAAGCGCACGCGGGATCGTTTGAGGGCCCGATCGGGCCGATTCAAGGCTTATGATGGTTCAGGACACCTTTGCCGACGTAGTTGATCGACGACTCCTCTTGCTCTTGCAGAACCTCGAAAGTGTCGGTGGCATCGAGATCGACGGTGCCCGATGCATCAACATCCGTCTCTGAATAGATGATGCGAACATCCCCGACCGCAACAACATCTTTGTTTCCGAGCACCACCCGCCGCGTTGATTCACCATTGACTGCAGACCCGTTTGTGCTACCGAGGTCGACATAGTGCAGACCATCAGCAGCGCGGACAAACAGTCCATGAAGACGGCTGACCTGTACGTCCAGGACGCAAATATCGCAAAGTCGGTCGCGCCCGATCAGCAAACTGCTGCCGTTCAGACCAATCGTCTTTTCCGACTCGCCGTCTGCTCTGACGATCAACCGGCCCGCCGGGATATCCTCCGCACAGCATGTAAGGACAGGCGGCTCCGGCTCCTCGACCGATAGTGACGGCATCAGTCCGAGCACATGCGCGGCCTCCTTTACCGTGGTCGTGGAAATCGTCGCACCATCATCTCGGGCTGCAATCTCAACGGACTTACGGCACAGGAGGTCGACCGTCTCGGGCACTCCTGAACTCAGTTCGTGAATCAGGCCAACGGCATAGAATTCGAAGTTCGGCGCGACGTCTGCATTAGCCTGACCATTCGATCCAGGCTCGGCGAACCTGTCTCGGACAAACTCCCGCGTCTCCGATAACGCGAATGGCGTCAGGACGATTCGATCGCCGACCCGAGCAAGGACGGCCTCGAGCATGGGATCCATCGGGTCAGGTGACTCGCTCGCCGGGCCTGTCAGGATCACCATGAGTCCGAATTCGTTGGCTGCCTCCGTCTCGATCAGTTCGCAGATCCTGGCACGCACCTGTTGGCCGTGAGCATCGATATCCCGCACCACGAGGACGGTGCGGCGTCGATGCGTCTTTTGATAGCGAAGAAACAGTTCAAATGCAAGATCGAGTTGCGACAGGCTGGTGGCCCGGGATTCGAAACCTATGCTGCGCAGGACTTCGTCCATGAATGAAGCAGGATCTTCCCCGGACTGCGCGATACGGATCACGGTCGCTTCTTCTTCGACCGACGGGAGGAAGCTGTCGACAACGTAGCCCGGCGCAAACCGGCTGTGGCTCACCAGCATTGCGACCGGC
>JBFEXY010000295.1:0-3236 GCA_041562415.1 Woeseiaceae bacterium | reverse complement strand
GTTATCCGCGGAAATACGAATCAATGACATACAAGCCCCCGAGCGATCTTTGTTTAACTTCCCTGTTTCTAGGATGCATTAGAAGCCCGGAAAGTTTGCGCCGGCAAGGCGTTTCTCGATGGGCGGAGCGTTCGACGCGATGAAGCGTGCAGGCCTTACCGCGGCGTTGCTCTACGTCCCCATCATATTGAGCGTTCTCGTGCTCGGCGCGCATTTCCTGCGCTACGGAAACTCGATCGGCGTGTTTGCGACGCTGGTCCTGATCGCACTGCTGTTCCTGCGCCGGCCGTGGGTCGCCCGGCTGATGCAGGCCGTGCTCGTGCTCGGTGCGCTCGAGTGGCTTCGGACGATGTACGATCTGGCGCAAATACGCGCCTTGCACGGTCAGCCGTACGGTCGCATGCTCGTCATCCTCGGCATCGTCGCCGCCGTGACTCTTTGCTCGGCTCTGTTATTCCAGACGTCGACGCTGAAGAACGTCTACCGGATGGACAGGAAGGGGTAGGTGATCGGATCGCCGGACCGGCTTCCCGGTCTGTCTCGTGGCGACCACGAAAACCAGGGGATGGTGAGATGAAGAATTACGACGTTGTCATCACAGGTGCCGGCATCATCGGTCTGTCCATCGCGTGGCAACTGGCACGTCGATCGACGCTGAGCATCGCCGTGATCGAGAAGGGCGCAGGCATCGGCGAGGGCTCCACGGGCGCTTCGTCCTCAATATGCCGCACGCGCTACTCGATCGACGAGACGCTCTTGCTCGCGCGCGACGGCATCCACGCTTACCGGCACTGGCAGGCGTTCACCGGGCTTGCGGCGCCGGCGGCGGAATTCCACCAGGACGGCGTGCTGTGGATGCCGGGCGGCGATCGCAAATGGGCCGATGCGGAGCATGCACGCATGCAAGGTTTCGGCATAGCGTCAGAAGTCCTGGACGACGCCGGCATCGCCGAACGGTTCCCGGCACTGAGTACCTGCACGCTTGCGCCCGACCTGGAGACCGGCGAGGCTCACGATTGCGAAGGCGGCAGTCGCAACCTGTTCGAGATCGATGGCGGGCACGTCGATCCCATGGCTGCCATGCACGACCTCGTCGAGGCCTGCAGAAATGCCGGTGTCGATGTGCGATTCCGGAGTCGTGTGGTCAGGGTAGGCATCGGCGGCGGTCGTGTACAGAGTGTGTCGCTGGACAACGGCGACGAGCTGGCGACACCGCTGTTCGTGAACGCAGCCGGCCCCTGGTGTAACGGCCTGTCGCGCATGGTCGGACTGGAGGTGCCCTGGACGCTCGTCCCGACGCGCATCCAGGTCATCTACCGTGACCGGCCGGAGACGCTGGAAGGTCACATACCCGTCACGGCCGACCTGGTCGGCGGCATCTACTTCCGTACCGAGAACAATGGCCAGCAGCTGGTGATCGGTTCGGTGCGCGAGGAAGACGAGCGGGAAGCAGTCGACGACCCGGACGATTTCCGCACTGAGATCGACGAGGACTTCGAGCTGGTGAACCTGCACGCGCTGCATCACCGTCTGCCCGGGTTGCCCTACCGCGGCCGGGTGCGCGGCTACTGCGGCCTGTACACGACCAACCGCGAGGACGTGCATCCCGTCCTCGGCCCGACGGACGTTGACGGATTCTGGCTGGCGAACGGGTTCAGCGGCCACGGCTTCAAGCTCGCACCGGCGATCGGGTCGATGCTGGCTCAGGCAATCACGGGGGAGAAGCGCGACTTCGACACCGACATTCCGCTCTCGTTTCTCGCGGTCGACCGCGAACCGATCGGCCTCAGCAGCAAGAACGTGCTGGCCTGAGCGTCAGGCAGGGAATCATCGCGGCCGTCCGCCGCGCATGCCCAGCAAGATGGCGTCGAGAAGATCCAGCGGGATGCCGAAGCGGATCTTGCGGATGAGTGTGCCGCGGATCCGGCGCTTCGAGGCTGCGTGCGCGCGTGCGTCCAGCTTCCCGAATTTGGCAGCGTGGTGTTCGGCGCGGGTCGTCAGCTCTTCACCGTCCACGAGTTCGTCGAAGAAGCCGGCCGCCTTTGCAGATTCCGGGTCGAAGTACTCCGACAAGGTGACCGCGCGCTGGTAAGCCGCTGGGTCGAGACGGTGCTTCAACATCGCGGCAGCGACGCGTGGCATGGTGAGGCCGATAGCCACCTCGTTTGCCGAGATGTTGAAATCGCCACGGGTGCCGATAACGTAATCGGCCGACAGCATCAGGAAGACGCCCATCGCGAACGCGTGGCCGTTGCAGGCGGCGATGACCGGATATGGGTAGGCCATGACGCGCGCGGTCAGGGCGTAGCCCGAGCGCAGCATTCCAATCGCATTCGTACCACCGCGCTTCATCACGTTCAGGTCGAAGCCTGCCGAAAAAACGGACTCCCGACCGGTCAGTATCACGATCGCACGATCCGACTCGGCCCGATCGAGCGCAGCATAAATTTCGCCAAGGACTTGCGGCGAGAGGGCATTGCGCTTGCCGTCGTCGATGCGCACGGTGGCAACCTGCCCATCAAAGCGGTATTGAACGGATTCCGATGTCATTGAACCAGGACTCAGCGACCCCTCAATTGACAGTCCATGCACGCCATAACAGGCCAAGCTGACTGCTGTAGCCGACATCGCGCCGCGCAATCCGGTGCTCACTGTCGAGCACGTAGTATGAGGGGAAGGCATAGATCTGCCAATCGCGGGCGATGCTCGCATCGCCAAGCACTACCGGCAAGTCGAGATCGTGGCGCTCGACGTATGCCCGCACTTCCTCGACCCCGCCCCAGTCCAGCGCAACGGCGACCATCTCGAGTTCTGACTCGTTCCGCCAGCGGCGTAGCCGGTCGAGGTTTCCTGCGCTCGCCGCGCACACCTTGCACCAGGGTGCAAAGAAGTAGACCAGCGCCGGCCGTGTTATGGCATCGCTGAGGTGATAGGGCTCGCCCTCCAAGGTAATACCCCTAAGCTCGGGTGCGAGCTCGCCTCCAGTAGCAAGCATGTTGCGGGACTGGAATGTTGTAACGACAGAGAACACCACGACGACCAGCACCACATTGAGGAGCAGTGACCGGTACCGTCTTGGGCGCTGGTTCTTCGGCTTATCGTCAATCATCTTTTCACTGACGCAGATCCATTATCATCAGTACCCATTCCCTGCCGTCATTCTGCCACTGCTCCTTTACGATGGGCCGCCTGGCTACTTCTTCGTAGCCGAGGCGTTCGTAGAGCCGCTGCGCACC
>JBFEXY010000294.1:0-3251 GCA_041562415.1 Woeseiaceae bacterium | reverse complement strand
GTCAGGGTGCCGTTGCCGCGATCCTTTTTCGGCTCGATGACGCGCACCAGCGATTTCTTGTCGCCCTTTGTCCAGGCCTGCATCGTCATCGACCGCTCCCAGTCGGGACGATGGATGACCATGGACATCACGGTGTACGAAGACAGGCCGCGCCAGTGATCGACGGCGGCGCGGACGATGTCTTTTGCGTCCGCGGGAGACTCCGCAAGGCAGGTACCGCACGCGATAAGGAGTACGGCGGCTGTGGTCAGGTGGCGCATTCGATCTCCCGGGCTTCCCGCCAGTGTAGTGGCTCCTTCGGGGGACACCGCAGGAGCAAGTGTGCAGGAGCGCTTCCCGAAGCGCGAACATCCAATCGCGCCTCGAGACCGGCCCCTGGAGCGCGTGATCGCGACTCGAGAGCTGTCCCTACAATAACCCGCCGCCGCCGGTTGTCTGTAGGGGAAAATCGCAATAGTGCCCCCGGGTTCACGGAGTAGACTGAATTTACAGCCACTGGAGGACCGGACGATGTTCACCCTCGAAGCCATCATGGCGACGGAACTGATCACGTTGTTGCCGACGGCCAATCTCGCCGAGGCGCGTGAACTGATGCACAGGAACAAGATCCATCACCTGCCGGTAGTGGACGACAACAACACGCTCATCGGCCTGGTCACGCTGACGAACGTGCTTGCGGCCACCGACTCCATCCTCCGCGACCCCGACAACAGCATTCATCCGGCCCATGTTCTCGTGAAGGACATTATGGTCACGGACGTCGCCACGGTGGATGAGCACGCCAGCCTCAGGCAGGCGGCGCTGTTCCTCGAGAAACACCGCATCGGCTGCCTGCCCATCGTCACCGACGGCATGTTGAAAGGCATCATCACGGAGACGGACTTCGTGGCCGTGGCGATCAATCTCCTCGAGCAACTCGAGGAAACCGAGCCGGACGACGAGTTCGCAGAAACCGCCTAGACCGACGCTTTGTCGTCCTCTATAGCGAGCGTGTGCTGCGCATCCCTCTGCGATCCGATGAAGATCGCGACCCAGCGTGTTCGTTCATCGTTTTCAAGGGCCAGCTTCAGAGTCATTGACAGCGGCACTGACAACAACATACCGACCGGCCCGAAGACCCAGCCCCAGAAGATCAGCCCGACGAATACGATCAGGGGCGAAATGCCGACACCGTAGCCCATCAGTCGCGGCTCGATGAAGTTGCCGAACGCAATATTGATCGCCATGAAGCCGATCGCCGTGGCTGTCGCCTCGCCCACACCCAGCTGCACCAGCGCCAGCAGCACCGCGGGCACGGCCGCGATGATGGAGCCGAGTGTCGGAATGTAGTTGAGCAGGAACGCGAGCATGCCCCACAGCCTCGGAAAATCAAGGCCGAGCCCCCAGGTCAGCAGCCAGACGAGCAATCCCGTGACAATGCTGACGAGGGTCTTGATACCGAGGTAACGGCCGAGGTCGTCGAGGAACTGCCGCGTACCGGTCAGCGAGCGCGCCGACTCGCCGAAGGCGGCCGAGATCTTCGTGGGGAAGCTCGACGCCTCGAGAAGGATAAAGATGACGGTGAACGTAATCAGCAGCGTGTTCGTCATGATGTCGCGGACCGCGTTCAACAGCGTGGCCGCGAGCCCCATCGCCCAGCCCGGGTTGATGAGATCACCGACGCGCTCGACGGACTGGTCGCTGTCCGTGTACTGGGCGAAGAAGGCGATCGCACCGTCCATGAGGCCCTGCAGCTGCTGCTGGTAGGCGGGCAACGCCGCCGTAAACGCGGCGAGGGAGCGGCCCACGACGACGCCGACGACCGTAAGGGCCGCCAGGATCGTCAGCACGATGAGCAGGGCCGCGAGCACGGTCGGCACCCGGTTGGCCTGCAGCCATAGCATCGGTCGCACGGTGATCAGGGCCAGGAACGCCGCAATCATGAACGGCACGATCAGCGCCGACGCCGCTTTCATGCCCGCAACGATGACCACGATGGCGGCGAGCGTGATGATGGCACTGGTTTTTGGCGCTGTTACGTCGACCACGAGGGCCCTTGCGGTGGTTCGGAGCCAGAGGGCATGATCGCACAACCTGCCAACAATATGGGAGAGTTCGATATGGCTGCAGTCGAGTCGCAAATGCTCGAGCTGGGAACCGAGGCGCCGGCGTTCTCGCTACCGGACCCGGACGGCACTGTGCACTCCCTTCGGGACGGTGCGGCAGCCTACCTGGTGATGTTCATCTGCAATCATTGCCCCTACGTCAAGCACGTGCGCAAGGAACTGGCGAGAATCGGCCGTGACTACAGCGACAGAGACGTGGCTATCTATGCGATCAACAGCAACGACGTGAGCACCCACCCCGGCGACAGCCCGGAGAAGATGAAAGAGGAAGCTGCCGAGTGGGGTTACGTCTTTCCGTATCTTTACGACGCCACCCAGGACGTCGCCAAGGCCTATCGTGCTGCCTGCACGCCGGATTTCTACCTGTTCGACGCCAGCCGCAAGCTGGTGTACCGCGGGCAGCTCGACGACAGCCGCCCATCGAACAAGGTACCGGTAGACGGGCGCGACCTGCGCGCGGCGCTCGACGCGGTGTTGACCGGGAAACCGGTTCCCGACGCGCAGAAAGCCAGTATCGGCTGCAACATCAAATGGCGTCCGGGCAATGAGCCCGACTATTTCTGACGCGGCTACCTGGGCGTGTAGAGGTCGGCTTCTTCGGGCGTAAGCTGCTGCACTTTCAGTGTCCAGCGGGCCAGCGAACCGCTCACCCGCAGCTGGTAGGTGCCGCCCTGTTTGAACAGTCGCACGCCGTTGCCCTTGCGCTTGGTGTGCAGCACCTGACCGACGTGGCGGCCGGTCTTCGCGTCGACCAGCGTCACCTCTAGCGCGACCAGCTGGTCGTAATCGCCGTCCAGGCGCCAGTCGAGTATCCACGGCGCCTCCACCGTGAAGGCCGGGGTCGTGCTGCTGTCGGTGCCGCGAAACTCGCGAACGAGCTGGGCACCCTGCACCGAGCCCATAACGAGCGTAAGCAATGCGGCGGCGGTAAGGCTTTTCATACTCCGTGTCATAGAAAATCCTGCGGGTGTTGCCTTTCGTCTCAACCCTATATGGGACCGCCGAAAGCGGCAAATGTTTACACGTTCTCGCGGGCCATCGACAATCGTCGTGGACAGGCATCGCGCACTTGGCATGCCCCCGATCTGTTATTTTCCAAAACTCTGGTCAATGCCCCCGGGGTAACACAATTGTCGTCCGCTACAG
>JBFEXY010000293.1:0-3267 GCA_041562415.1 Woeseiaceae bacterium | reverse complement strand
CTGTTCGCGGTTGTCGGCGAGGGGAACGATGCGAGCCGATGTTCATTGCTCGAATGGGTCGATGGCAGTCTGATGAACGATCTCGGGCGCGTCGAGAAGGGCATGCAAGCCGAATTGTGTGACCGCTACCGGCGCCTCGGTGCGCTGGCGGCGCGCCTGCACAATCACTCACAGTCGTGGAGCCCGCCGCCGGGCTTCGTTCGTCATTGCTGGGACGAGGACGGTCTTCTAGGCGATGAGCCTCGCATGGGCCGCTTCTGGGATCATCCTGCGCTGACTCCGCAGCAACGCCGGGAATTCCTGAAAGCGCGCATCGTGTTGCAGGGTTTTCTGAAGAAGCTGGGCAAACACGAATCGAACTACGGGCTGATTCATGCCGATTTCCTGCCCGACAACATAATCGTCGACGAGGACAAGCTGACGCTGATCGACTTCGACGACTGCGGCTATGGCTGGCACCTGTACGAGATGGGGACGGCGCTATTGCCGCAGATCAAACAACCGTTCTTCGACGATATCGTCGCTGCCTACCTGGAGGGCTATCGCAGCGAACGAGCGTTCAGCAGGGAAGACGAAGAGGCCCTGCCCGCATTCCTGATGCTCTGCAGCCTGAACTACCTCGGCTGGTTCCAGAAGCGCGGCGAGAATATCGAACACGCGGACCGACTCGCCGGTGAAATCATCAGGGAACTGCTGAAGTACATTCCACAACTCATGCAGCAACTTACATTGGTCCAGCGTGCCGCGGTGAACTTGCTGGTCAGGAAATACTGACTGGCGCGAAAATATCGCCAATTGACCAATATCTTCTTCCGTCAGCCTTTCTGAGTATGCTCAGTTTTACTCTCACTGAATGGCCTTTGTGCCAGTCATAGTTGAGGTTTTCCCATCGAAGCGGTGAGTCGCAGGTTGGATTCCTGCCGAGCCGCTACCGTTCGCCAAAACTCCCGTTATACTTAGTAGGTTCGACCGATATCGGCGGGGGGCGTAATGATTGGTATGAACCCACTGGTAGCCTGGTTTGCGCCGGCAGCGAGCATGATCCTGGTCGCGGCACTTGTGCCCTGCGGTGCGTTCGCGCAGCAGGAAGTGGTCAACTCACTCGAGGAAGTGGTGGTTGTTGGCACGCGACGCCAGGGTCGGACAGCCGTCGAAACGGCCGTGCCGGTTGATGTGTTCAACCGGCAGGACATCGACAGCGTGTCGTCCGACGACATGCTCGACATCATCAGAACCCTGGTGCCCTCATTCCAGGTACAGCGTTTCCCAATCAACGACGGCGCGACCTTTGTGCGCCCGCCGACGCTGCGCGGTATGAGTGCCGACAAGATATTGGTGCTCGTCAACGGCAAGCGCCGCCACCGGTCCGCACTCGTGCAGCTGAGTGGAGACGGTGTACACGGACCGGATCTGGCGACGATTCCGAGTATTGCCTTGAAATCCGTCGAAGTCCTGCGCGATGGCGCATCCGCGATGTACGGTTCGGATGCCATAGCCGGTGTCTTCAATTTCAATCTCAGGGATTCAGCCGAAGGTGGTGAAGTCCGCCTGCAGACTGGCATGTACACCGAGGGCAATGAGCGCGGCTATCTCCTGCAATTGAACCAGGGCGTTCGACTTGGCCAGAGCGGTTTTATCAATATCAGTGCGGAACTGTCGGACAACGAACCGACCAGCCGCGGGACGTTTTTCACTACACCCTGGGGATTCTCAACCCTGGAGGTCGCGCAGGTCTCCGGATTTTTCGATCACGACCTCAATCCCGCCACGCCGGATCAGCAGCGCTTCGGCCCGGATGCGTTGACGGAAATTTACGACCCCGTGACCGGTGAGTTCGTAACGCTTGCTCTGGGCGGAGACGGCATTCCCGACGACACCGACACTCGCTACGCAGACAACCTCCGGTCTGCCGAGATCAGCGACAACCAACTGGTGCAGATATGGGGTGAGCCAGACCGTGAGGCAGTTCGTGCATTTATTAATGCGGGCCTGGAACTTGATAATGGAAGGGAGCTGTATGGTTGGGCGAATTACTCCCGCAGCGATTCAAACGGCAGTTTTTTCTATCGGACTCCGTTTGACGCCACATTAGTGCCGCTCCGTACGGAAACCGGCGAGATATATAACCCGCGTGACCGCTATCCGGCCGGCTTTACGCCGCGCTTCGCCGGCGAAGTTATCGACGCGGCGTTCACCGGCGGCATCAGGGGTGAGTTCAAGAATGGCATGTCATATGACTTCGGTGGCCGCTGGGGCGAGAACACGATCAAGTACACGATCTACAACACGCTGAACCACTCGCTCGGGCCGGATACGCCTACGTCGTTCCGACCGGGTGACGTAATTTCAGATGAGTCGGCGCTCAATGCGGATTTCGTGCTGCCTGTCGATGTCGGCTTTGCCAGCGACCTCAATGTCGCGTTTGGTCTCGAGTATCGCGACGAGGGTTACGAAGTGGTTGCGGGCGACCTGAAATCGTACGAGACCGGTCCGTATGCATTTGCGGACCCCTTCAATTTCGAGATCGACGCCGACGAAGCGGCCGCAGGGCAAAACGGCGGAAGCGTTGGCTGTTTCATTCCGGGCCCCCAGTTTGACCCGACCAGCCTGTGCAATCCGGGTGACCCCATTCACAACGTCGGCCTGGTCGGCTCGAACGGTTTCCCGGGCTATCGGCCGGTGGACGCGTCGAACTATGGCAGGGACAGCTGGGCGGGCTATATCGATCTCGAGGCAGACATTACCGACCGCTTCATGGCATCCGTCGCGGGCAGATACGAAGATTTCTCCGACTTCGGTTCGAATTTCAGCTGGAGAGCGGCGGCTCGCCTGAAGGTGAACGATGCATGGACCTTACGGGGCTCCGCGGGCACCGGCTTCCGCGCACCGACGCCGGGCCAGATTTCGAGTATCAAAATATCCACCGGGGCCTTTCAGGGCGCACCGATCACATTCGGAATCTTCCCGCCGCAGAATCCGGCGTCGCAAATTTTCGGGGCAACGCCGCTGCAGGACGAGACCTCGACCCAGTTCACGTTCGGTCTCGCGTTACAGCCGTCCGATGCGTTTACCATGACGCTCGACTATTACTTCATCGCGCTGGATGATCGAATCTGGTTTTCATCGAATTTCGATGTGGGCCCGGCGGAGCGTGCGCAGCTCATTGCACTGGGTGTCCCCGGCGCCGACCAGTTAACAACGGTCAGGTTCTTGACCAATGACATGGACACGGAGACCAATGGTATTGACCTGGTTGCTCACTACAAT
>JBFEXY010000292.1:0-3268 GCA_041562415.1 Woeseiaceae bacterium | reverse complement strand
TGATATCTGCGGCTTTGAGTCCTTCGACGTCGAGCGCATGGATGCTTTCGGGTGGCGAGTGACTCGCCATGCCCTGCAGATGCTCGCCGAGTAGCGCGATGACATCCGGCGCGTCCAGGCCACCCTCGGTGATATTCACTCGTGCGCGATTTCCTCGGTTGTGAAGAGATAGTCCTTCAGTTCCTTATCGAATCGTGCATCGCGCCGCCGGATCCATTCAAGCACCATCGCGGCATGCTCCTTTTCCTCGTCGCGGTTATGGGCGAGGATAGCGGCGAGCTCCTTATCCTTGCAGGCGTCGACCCGCTGGTTGTACCAGTCGACCGCCTCCAGTTCCTCCATCAGTGAAATGATCGCCCGGTGCATGTCGCGCGTTTCGTCGCTCAGTTCTCCAATCGGTTCGTGGTAACCCTCGTTAGCCATGGGTATCTCCTTTACCGCCATCGCAAGGCGAAAACAGAATGTCTGCGGCAAATGATACCAATTCACCGCTTCTGCACCCCACCGCTCCCTGACCACGCTTCGGAAACTACGTACGGCGACAACGTCAACGGCAAGGCGGCGCCGGCGTTTTACTAAATGAACACACGAGAGGAGCGATACGATGAGAACCTTATTGAAATACAGCGCACTTTTTATCGCTGCAATGGTTCTTTTGCCCATTGACGGGTTTGCCCAGGGACGCGGACAGGGAGGTGGGGGTGATCATGCCCATGCCAGGGATCGGGCGCAGGTAGAGCGTGGCCAGTCTGATCACGATCGCGACCGCATGCGTGATCGCGACCGCATCCACCAGCCCGCTATGGATCCTGCACACGACGCCATGCAGACGCAGGAGCGCAAGCAGGGTCAGCAGCAGAAGCAGGTCCGGGAGCAGAAACAGATCCATGTGCCTGGCACGGGAAATGGTCCTGATTCGGACATCTACGGTCATGAAATGATGACTGTCCAGGAGCGGAACCGTTATCGCGAGCAGCTGCGGCTCGTCGAGTCCAACCCTGAAGAAAAGACCCGTTTCCTCGCACAGCACCGTGAACAGATGCAGACCCGCGCAAAAGCGCAGGGCGTAGTCATCGGCGATGGTGGCGAGAGGGAAGAAGCCGAGTAAGGCGCAAGAAGCAGTCGGGGCCGGCGCAAGCCGGTCCCGTTTCGAAGAGGGGAATCCGAAATGAAAGCGGATAGAAGAATAACGGCGACCGTCGCGATCGCCACGTTCGTGCTTATGAGTGCAGAAGGCGCAGCCCAGGATACCAGCGCCGACCTGCGGTTTTCGACCGGCGTCGAATACAGCACCGGCAAGTATGGTGGTACCGACGATATCGAGGAACTTTACGTCCCGTTTACGTTTCGGGCCGGGTTCGACCGAATAGGGTTTCGCCTGACGGTGCCCTGGCTGAGCGTGACCGGACCGGAGGATACGATCATTACCGGGCCCGGAGCAGAGCCGTTGCCGGGTAGTGGCGCGACGGTGACCGAGAGCGGTCTCGGCGACGTCGTGGGTGCGCTGACGTTTTACGATCTCTATGTCAGCGACACAGCGAATTTTGTCGTCGACGTCACGGGAAAGATCAAGTTCGGCACTGCTGACGAGACCAGGGGTCTGGGTACCGGCGAAAACGACTATACCTTGCAGCTCGATGCTTACCGTTTCTTCGACAAGTTTTCGCTGCAGGGTACGGCCGGTTACCGTCTCCGTGGCGACCCACCCGGGGTCGCTCTTAATGATGTCTTGCTCGCATCCGTCGGCGCTGCCTATATGGCCTCGGATAATGCCCTGGTCGGCATGTACTTCGACTATCGCGAGTCGGCCATCAGCGGCACGGACGATATTCAGGAGCTATCGGGATTTGCATCTTTCCGCCTTGGCAGCGCGTGGCGCATGGAGGTCTATGCGTTCACCGGCCTGACTGACAGCAGCACGGATTTCGGTGGTGGAATACTATTCTCGACCGACCTGAGCAAGCTTCGCGTCAGCGACCGGCAGGACTACTGAAAAGCTGACGCCGTCGTCGGCATTTTCTGCCTTGATGCGGCCGCCATGTCCCTCGGCGATGAGCTTTGCAACGTAAAGGCCGAGCCCGAGGTGCTTGTCGCTGCCGTCGGCGCGCACCGACACCATGGAATCGAAAAGCTGCGAGCGCATGCGCTCCGGTAATGGCGGGCCCGGGTTGTGAACGCTCAGTACCAGTCCGGCATCACTCGATTCCAGGCCGATCCTGATCAGGTCCCCGTCCGAGCTGAAATCAGCGGCGTTGTCCACGAGTTTGTCGAGCATCTGTATGAGCAGTTCGGGTGAACCGCTAACCCGGGTAGCAGCGGACGTGCAGCTGAATTCGAACTGCCGCTCCGGATATACGTCCCGGTAAGCGTCCACCGTCGATGACAGGACGCTGCGCAGGTCGAATTGCTCCGGTTCTGCGTGTTCCATGAGTTCCTCGACACGACTGGCCTCGCTCATGGCGTTGAGTATGCGCCGCAAGCGATCGGCGCCGTCTTTCGCGCGTGCCGTGTAGTCGGCCGACGCGCCCTCGAGCGCCTCGTGCTCGAGGTTCTCCAGGGAAGAGGTCACGATGGCGAGCGGCGTTCGAAGTTCGTGCGACAGTTTCGAGGCGAGCGATCTGAGATAGTCGTTGTAATCTGCGAGTTGACCAAGCACATAGGAAAAACTGCGAGAGAGATCGCCGATCTCGTCGCCGGATTCGGCGCTCGGCAGTGCCGATCGAAGGCTCGGGCCTTCCAGCGCCGTTTCCGCGGCGAGACTGAGCCGTCGGATGCGCCTCGACAGCCAGGTCGCGTAACCGAGCAACGCGGCCGCGACTAGAACGGTTGCGATGATGGTTACGTTCATCAGGCGTGCCAGGCCTTGGTTCCTGAGACTCAGGATCGCATCGGTGCCCTGTTGCAGGACGACGGTGCCAATGGTTCCGTCGCTACTGGTCACAGGTTCGGCGACCGCGACGATGGCCCTGCCGCTTTCGAGACTCCGGAACCAGCTCTCCGAACTCCGGCCGTCGAGGGCTGCGGCGATATAAGGCTGTCGCTCCCGCCCGCTTGGGTCAGGCTCGGCGAAAGCGGGCTCCGTGCCCGGCTCCACGAGGGCCTTGTACGCGATCCGCATCCAGCTCGTGACCAGTCCCTGTGCCGGCTGTGGTGCCATGCCGGGTGAGCCGACCGCCGCAATACGCCAGCCGTTGCGGTCGGTTATGAGCATGCGCGTGCCGGGCTGCACGAGTTTTTCGGCCAGCGACGTCAGGTCCGGCGACGTCGA
>JBFEXY010000291.1:0-3277 GCA_041562415.1 Woeseiaceae bacterium | reverse complement strand
GGCGGCAACGCTGTCGCACCGTTACATCAGCGGCCGCAAGTTGCCGGACAAGGCGATCGATCTGGTCGACGAAGCTGCGTCGCGGATTCGCATCGAGATCGACTCGAAGCCGGAATCCATGGATCGCCTCGAGCGTCGCATTATCCAGCTCAAGATCGAACGCGAAGCCCTCAAGAAGGAATCGGACGAAGCCTCGAAAAAGCGCCTCGACGACCTCGAATCACAGCTCGCCGATTTCGAGCGCGAGTATGCGGACCTGGAAGAAATCTGGAAGTCGGAAAAGGCTGCGATGCAGGGAACGGCGCACATCAAGGAGGAGCTGGAGCGCGCCCGTCTGGAACTCGAAACCGCGCATCGTGCCAACGATCTGGCGCGCATGTCGGAGCTGCAGTACGGGCGTATCCCCGAACTGGAAAAACAGCTGACGGAAGCGGCGAGTGCCGAGGAGCGCGAAAACACGCTGCTGCGCAATAATGTCACCGAAGAGGAAGTTGCCGAGATCGTCTCCAAGTGGACGGGCATACCCGTGTCCAAGATGCTCGAAGGCGAAAAAGAAAAGCTGCTGCAGATGGAGTCTGCCGTGCAGGAGCGGGTCGTCGGCCAGGGAGAAGCCGTGACGGCCGTTGCCAACGCCATCCGCCGGTCGCGGGCCGGGCTCTCGGATCCGCGCCGCCCGATCGGTTCCTTCCTGTTCCTGGGTCCCACCGGTGTGGGCAAGACGGAACTCACGAAAGCGCTCGCGCATTTCCTGTTCGACACAGATGACGCGATGGTCCGGCTCGACATGTCGGAGTTCATGGAGAAGCACTCGGTCGCTCGCCTGATCGGCGCGCCGCCCGGTTATGTCGGTTACGAGGAAGGTGGCTACCTGACGGAAGCCGTGCGGCGGCGCCCCTACTCGGTGATCCTGCTCGACGAGGTGGAAAAGGCGCACCCGGATGTTTTCAACGTGCTGCTGCAGGTTCTCGACGACGGGCGCCTTACGGACGGGCAGGGCCGGACGGTCGATTTCCGCAATACCGTCATTGTCATGACGTCCAACCTGGGGTCGCAGATGATCCAGGAAATGGCGGGCGAGGAAAACTACGATGCGATGAAGCACGCGGTGATGGACGTCGTCGGGCAGCACTTCCGGCCCGAGTTCATCAATCGCGTCGACGACGTGGTCGTGTTCCATCCGCTGAGCCGGGAACACATCCGCAGGATCGTCGATATTCAACTGGGCTACCTGCATGAGCGGCTGGCAGATCGCGACATGCGCATCGAATTGTCCGATGCGGCGCGTGACAAGCTTGCGGAAGCCGGATTCGATCCGGTGTACGGTGCGAGGCCGCTGAGGCGGGCCATACAGCAGCAGGTCGAGAATCCGCTCGCGCAGGAAATCCTGCAGGGTAAATTCAAGCCGGGTGACGTCATCGAGGTCGGCGTCGATCACGACCGGCTCGATTTCCAGAACGCTGCGTGATTCGTGAGCCGAGGCGTGCTCCTGTGGTCCGGCCCACGACTGCAGGAGCGCTTCTTCAGCCGCGAAAAAAGATCAGAATGGTCGCGGTTCGGGAACCGCTCCTACTATAATCCGGCAAATTGATGGAGACTTACGGCGATGCCTATTTACGGATACGTTTGCAAGAACTGCGAGCACAGGCTCGACGCTCTGCAGAAGATTTCCGACGATCCGCTGGTCGACTGCCCGGAATGTGGTGAGGCGCAGCTAAGGCGCCAGCTATCGGCACCGCGTTTTCGTCTGAAGGGTTCGGGGTGGTACGAGACCGATTTCAAGAAGGAGAAACAGCGCAACCTGCATGGCGAGAAGGAACCGGCGAAGAAGGACGAAAAGCCGGCGGCCGGGAAAGCAGACAAGGGCGATGCAAAGCCCGCAGCCGGCAACAAGTCCGGTGTCGGATAGCCACAGCGTATGAAAGCCCTGCGCCGCTATATCGTTGCCGGAATACTGGTCTGGCTGCCACTCGGGCTGACAATCCTGTTGCTTCGTTTTGCAGTCCGGCTGATGGACCGCTCGTTGCTATTGCTGCCGCCGCAATTCCGGCCGGACAACATCCTCGGTTTTCATATTCCCGGGCTGGGAGTGATACTGACCGTGATTCTCCTGCTGCTCACCGGCGTGCTCGCGGCGAATTTCGTGGGGCGCGCGTTCGTGGGCGGCTGGGAATCGCTGATGGACCGGATACCGATCGTGAGATCGATCTATTCCGCTGCGAAGAACTTTGCCGAGATTGTGTTCTCGGATTCGAGCCACGCGTTCAAGAAGGTGCTGCTCATCGAGTATCCGCGCAAGGGTATCTATAGTCTCGCCTTCCAGACCTCGGCGGAGCTGGGCGAAGTGCAGGGCAGGACCGGTGAGGAGGTTACCTGCTGTTTCGTGCCGACGACGCCGAATCCGACCTCCGGCTTCATCATCATCGTGCCCAGGAAGGACGTAACGGTGCTCGACATGGAAGTGGACGAAGCGCTGAAAATGATCATCTCGCTGGGCGTCGTAGTGCCGCCGTGGCGCAACGACAAAACCCGGGAATTGCCGCTGGGCCAACCGGCGGGGCCCGGCGAGGGCAGCTGACCCGGGAAAGCGGCCCCGCCTTGCGCGGTCGTCGTTCAAGCCGTACCATTCCGCCTCTTTTTTCAGGGCCGTCAGTACCATGCGCAGCCACTATTGCGGACAAGTTGACCAGACCATGATCGGCAATCAGGTGTCGGTTTGCGGCTGGGTGCACCGCCGTCGCGACCACGGCGGCGTGATATTCGTCGATTTGCGCGACCGTGAAGGCCTGCTGCAGGTTGTCTTCGACCCGGACCGGGCCGAGATTTTCGCCGCGGCCGAGCGGATTCGCGGCGAATTCGTGCTGGCGGTAAAGGGCAAGGTCCGGGAGCGGCCGGAAGGCACGATCAACCCCAACATGGCCACCGGCCACGTCGAGGTGCTGGCGCACGAGCTGGAGGTCCTCAACCGCGCCGAGACGCCGCCGTTTCATCACGACGAACAGGCGAACGAGGAACTGCGACTCAAGTATCGCTATCTCGACCTGAGGCGCGAGGATATGCTGGGTAACCTGCGACTACGCCACCGGGTTACCCGGGCGATGCGCGATTATCTCGATGATGCGGGCTTCGTAGACGTTGAAACGCCGATGCTTACGCGCGCAACACCGGAAGGCGCGAGAGACTATATCGTCCCGAGCCGCACGCACCCGGGCAAGTTCTTCGCGCTGCCGCAGTCGCCGCAGCTTTTCAAGCAGCTCCTGATGATGTCCGGCCTGGATCG
>JBFEXY010000290.1:0-3285 GCA_041562415.1 Woeseiaceae bacterium | reverse complement strand
TCCGGATCACGGAAGACGCGTCGATGTTCCCGGTCGCGGTAACGGTCGAAACATCGTTCACGTTCTCGAGCCCGCGCATCGGCGGGGAAGTCACCGTAACCACGTCGCTGTCGCTACAGTCGACGGGCGCGGATTATCCGTACGTCGGCGAGCTCCGGATCGAGGGCGCCGGCAATGCGGTGATCGTCATGATCGCACTGGACGCCAACACAGTCCGGCTGGTCATCGACATCAACGGCGACGGCGCGAACGACGAGACGCTGGAAATGACCTGGGACGAGTTGATGGCGGCTGCCGCCTGATCCTGCGGTCTACAAGTTCGAAAAAGGCCCTCGACCGAGGGCCTTTTTTGTTTCCGGGCCCGAATTGCTACTGCCGTGTCAGTCGAGCCCGAAGGAGCGTTTCCTGAACCGCGAACCGGCAATCGCGCTGCGGGGATCGCTCCAAGAGCACGATTACCCCTGCGGTAGCGATCCCCAACAGGGCGACACATCGGCTGCTCAATAGGGTTAAAATAGCGCCCCGTCTGGACTCCCCTCTGTGATCGAATGAAGCGTTTCGTACCTGTTCTATGCCTTTTCCTGGCCGGCACCACGGTCTTCGCGCAGGCCCGGCCGATTCCGGCGCCGCCGATTATCGGCGCCACCAGCTACCTGATGATCGACGCGCAGTCCGGCAACGAACTCGCGTCGCTGAAGCCCGACACGCCGGTGCCACCCGCCAGCCTTACCAAGCTGATGACGACCTACGCCGTCTTCCACGCCATCGCTGATGGACGGATCACCCTCGAGGACGAGGTGACGATCAGCGAGAAAGCGTGGCGCATGCAGGGCTCGCGCATGTTCATCGAAGTCGGCAAACAGGTTCGGGTCAAGGACCTGCTGCTCGGCGTCATTGTGCAGTCGGGCAACGACGCGAGCGTGGCGCTGGCCGAGTACGTCGCAGGTTCAGAGTCGGTATTTGCCGAGATGATGAACCAGTACGCACAGCAGCTCGGGATGACCTCGACGCACTTCGTCAACGCGACGGGGTGGCCCGACGACGATCATTATTCGACCGCACGTGACCTGGCGATCCTTGCGCGCGCGCTCATCGAGGAATTTCCCGAGCACTACAAGTGGCACGCGATCAAGGAATTCCAGTGGGGTGATATCAAGCAACCGAACAGAAACCGGCTGCTGTGGCGGGACGACTCCGTCGACGGGCTAAAGACCGGCCACACGGAAGCCGCGGGCTATTGCCTGGTTGCGTCAGCCGAACGCGACGGCATGCGCATCATTGCCGTAGTGCTGGGCAATGCCAGCGATAAGGCACGCATTGACGGCAGCCAGGCCATGCTCAACTACGGCTTTCGCTTCTTCGAGACCCGACTGCTTTACAAGGCCGGGGCAGAAATTGCGCGCGCGCGAATATGGAAGTCGGCTAAAGAGGAGTCACCACTCGGGGTTATGGAAGACCTCTACATAACCGTGCCCCGCGGCACCTATGACTCGCTCGAGTCGGTGCACAACATGCCCGCCGTCATCGAGGCGCCGGTCGCGCTCGGCCAGCCGCTCGGCGAGATAAAGGTGAGCCTGAACGACGAGGTCCTCGTTCAGGAGCAGCTGCGCGCGCTGGAAGACAACCCGAGCGGCTCGATCTGGCAGCGCACCGTCGATACCGTGATGCTCTGGATGGAATAATACCGATGAGCGACGAGTCGGTGATGAGCTTCCCGTGCTCGTTCCCCATCAAGCTCATGGGGCGCGAGAGCGCCATGTTTCGACAGACGGTCAGGGCACTCGTCGAGAAACACACCGGCCCGCTCGAGGACAGCGCCATCGAGTCGTCGTTGAGCCGCAACGGCCGTTTTGTGTCGGTAACCATAACGGTCATTGCCGAGAGCCGCGAGCAGCTGGATAACATCTATCGGGACGCGACGGCGCACGACGATGTCATAATGGCCTTGTGAGCAATCCTGCACACAAGCTGTCCTCGCCGATCACCGTCCGTGAACTCGGGCTGCAGGACTATGAGCCGCTTTGGCGGGCCATGCAGCGCTTCACCGATACGCGCACTCCCGAAACGGCCGACGAGATCTGGTTCACAGAGCACCGCCCGGTATTCACGCTGGGTCTGAATGCCAGTCGCGAGCACCTGCTTGCAACCGGCGACATACCGGTCGTACAGATCGACCGCGGCGGCCAGGTCACCTACCACGGACCGGGGATGCTCATGATCTATCCGCTGATCGACCTGAAGCGGCTCGGTCTCGGCGTCCGCGACCTCGTAACGGCCCTGGAGCAAAGCGTTGTCGACCTGGCGGCCGGCTACGGCATAGATGCACGAGCCCGGCCCGAGGCGCCGGGCGTGTATGTCGCCGACACCAAGTTCGCGAGCGTGGGATTGCGCATCCGCCGCGGCGCCAGTTATCACGGGATGGCGCTCAACGTCAAAGTCGACCTGGAACCGTTCCTGCGGATCAATCCCTGCGGTTACGCTGGCCTGGAGATGACGGACCTCGCCACGCTGGGCGGCGACAGCGATCTCGATGCCGTGAGCCGCAAATTACTGCCACATTTCCTGGAACACCTGCGTCTGCAGGACGCCGACGTGATTACCGGCGCCCCGGAGCTTCCTTAACCGCGATCGGGCGCCGAAGATCCTCTAGGAGCGGTACTCGAACCGTGACCCCACCTTTTCCTCAAGGCGGGGCCGCTCCGATACCTTTTCTCGTCATGGCTCGCCGCGCTGCGCGCGGCTGCGCTTTACTTCCTCGAAAAGGCAGTCCTCGCGGCCCGCCGAAGGGGTACGCCAGCGATCATCGCTCTGATTACGCGGAGCGGTCCGGGGCGTTTGTCGACCGAAGTAAAGCGCAGCGCAGCGAGCCATGAGGGAGACAAATGCCCCGGCCGCCCGCTGGTTCAACATCTGTCGCCGTTCGAGAACCGCTCTACGAGCGATTGAGTTCGGCGAGTCGTTCGGGCGTGCCGACGTCTTCCCACAACCCGTCATAGAGGCTGCCTGCGAGGCGCCCTTCGCGGGCCGCAGTCCTCAGCATCGGCGCAAGCGGGAAACGCCCTGGCTCACAGTCCGCGAAGAACTCCGGCCGGTAAACGGCAACCCCCGAAAACGTATACGCGGCATTTTCGCTGTCGCATACCCGGCCGTCCTGCAGGTCGAAGTCGCCATGCTCTTTGTGCGAAGGCTTCGGTACCAGGACGAGATGCGCCATGTCCGATTCGCCAAGTTCGGCGGGGCGCAACGGCATGTCCGTGTAGATATCTGCATTGACGACCAGGAACG
>JBFEXY010000289.1:0-3287 GCA_041562415.1 Woeseiaceae bacterium | reverse complement strand
TTCACGGAATCGTTCATCGACGAGCTGGCGGTGGCCGCGGGCCGCGATGCCTATGAATACAGGCGGGAGCTGCTGGCCGGCGAACCCCGTTTTCTGGCGGTTCTCGACCTCGCAGCGGAGAAAGCGGGCTGGGGGGAGAGCCTGCCCGACAACATGGGTCGGGGCATTGCCATCCACCGTTCCTTCGGGACTATCGTCGCGCAGGTCGTGGACGTCGAGATCGTCGACGGCAAGCCGCGTGCGCGGCGTGTCGTATGCGCCGTGGATCCCGGCTACGCGGTGCATCCGGACAACCTCGCGGCGCAGATGGAAAGCGGCATCGCTTACGGGCTGACGGCAGCGCTATATGGCGAAATCTCCATCCGCGGCGGTGCGGTCGCGCAGTCGAATTTCCACGACTATCGAATGCTGCGAATGAATGAGGCCCCCGACGTCGAGACCTACATCGTCGATGGCGGCGGGCTGTTGGGTGGTGCCGGTGAGCCCGGCACGCCGCCGATCGCGCCGGCGTTCACCAATGCGATCTTCGATGCGACCGGCATTCGTATTCGCGAGCTGCCGGTCAGCAAGCACGAACTGCGTCTGAAAGATGTCGAAGACGTGGCCTGACGCCATTCCGGGAGTAAACCATTGACCAGCGAACGAATCCGCAGCCTTCTCGTCGAACTCGACAAGGAATTGAAATCGACGGGCGAAATCGACGAGGAAACGCGCGAGCTGTTGTCGAAACTCAATGACGACCTCGACGAAATTGCACCGGGCAGCCAGGACACGCTAAGCGACAGCGCGAGGGAGCTCGAATCGCGATTTGCCGCCACGCATCCGATCGCCGAACGCATTACCCGCGAGATCGCGGATCTGCTCGCCAAGATGGGCATCTAGGGCCCGAGCGTCAGCGCCATATGGTCTCGAACATCTCTTTCAACCCGGCCTCGCGGAACTTCGGCGGACCGTTGTCGATGTCGTCGTAGCGATCGACTTCCCGCAGGTCCGGCCAGTAGCGCAGGATTTCCTCCCGGGGAATCGAAAACGGCGGGCCGGTGGCGATATCATCGTCATACTCGAGCGTGATCAGTAAACGGTAAGCATTCGGGGCCAGCAGCGCATCGATGTGTTTCGCATACGCAGGACGTTGCTCCGCCGGCGTTGCGACGAACGCACCGCGATCGTACCAGCCGGTATGTCCCGGCTCATCGAAGTCGAACAGGTCTCCACAGTAGATCGTGATATTCCGGTCCTCAGCAACGTAGGCAGGCAGCTTGCCCTCGCGAATCGTGTACTGCAGATCGTTCTCTTCGAAGAAAGCACGTGCCGCTATGTCGGAAAGCTCCACACCGACGACGCTGTTGCCCTGTTCTTCAAGCCACAACATGTCGACGGTCTTGCCACACATTGGCACGAGTACGCACCTGCCCGCGGCCCTCCAGTGTTTCCTGAGGCTCGCGTTACCGCCCTCCTCGTGCCAGCCGATGCGCCCTTCTTGCCAGCGTTCCAGCCAGGATTCGATCATCGTTGCTCTTCCGTTATCGTTTACGCTAGGTAGACTGCGCAGTTTACGCAAACTGGTGCCGGCGTTACCATGCCCGCGCTTTCGACGTACAGGAACCCGACCCATGGCGAGTGCAATTCGTATCGACGGCAAGGCCAAAGCGGCTGAACTGTCGGAAAACATCAAGCAAGAGACAGCGTCTCTTACTCGCGATCACGGCATCACACCCGGCCTGGCGGTCGTCATCATCGGCGAAGATCCGGCGAGCCAGGTGTACGTACGAAACAAAAAACGTACGGCGGAAGCCTGCGGCTTTAACTCGGTGCAGCACTCGCTGCCGGCGGACGTATCACAGGAAGATGTGCTCGATCTCGTGCAGTCGCTCAACGAGGATGAGGCAATCCACGGCATCCTCGTTCAGCTGCCGTTGCCCGATCACCTGGACGAACAGCGGATTACGCAGTCGATTGCACCGTCGAAAGACGTCGACGGCTTTCATTACATCAACATTGGCAAGCTCACGGCCGGCGACACGGCGGACGCGTTTGTGCCCTGTACGCCCGCAGGCTGCATGTTGATGATCGAAGATCATCTGGGGACGGACCTGTCGGGCCTCGGCGCCGTCGTAATCGGCCGGTCGAATATCGTCGGCAAACCGATGGCGAGTTTGCTGCTCGCGCGGAATGCGACCGTGACGATCACTCACAGCCGCACCAGGGACCTGCCCGCGGTGGTGCGGGGTGCAGATATTGTTGTCGCAGCGGTAGGGCGTCCCAACATGGTCGGCGGCGACTGGATAAAACCCGGAGCGGTCGTCATCGACGTCGGCATCAATCGCGTCGAGGTCGAAATCGACGGCGAAAAGAAATCGAAGTTGATCGGTGACGTCAACTATGACGAGGCAAGCCGGGTTGCCAAGGCAATAACGCCAGTACCCGGCGGGGTCGGACCGATGACGATTACGATGCTGATGGCGAACACGCTGCGCTCCGCCAAGCTTGCGGCCAGACTCGTCGACTGAGTCAGTTACCGGCTGTAGACTCCAGCCGGAATCGAAACGTACGGCAGGTCTTGATTGCCGGAACCGCCAGGTTTTCCGGCAGCGGCTGGTAACGGGACGCCCTGATTGCCCGAATAGACGGTTTTTCGAATACTCGGTTCGTGCTGGTTCGCACTGCAATCCTGTATGGCCTGCCTTCACGATCGACGTTGAAACAGACCTGCACGTCGCCTTCGACCCTGTCCCGGCGCGCCACGGCAGGATAGACCGGCGCTACCGTGTTGAGCGGCACGCGCTCGTGGCTCTGGCCATCGAGGTAGGTGACGCGGGACTCCTCTTCCGCATGGCTTATGGCGCTCAGCAGCAGCACCAGGAACAAACGTTTTCTGCCAGCCCGCTTCATTCGCCGTCGCGTCGATCATCGATGATGATGCTCGGCGACACCGGATCGACGGCATCGCGATACATCGCCCTGAGCGTCTTGAGGGTGCGGGCACCGGGGTTCAGTTCCTCGCCTGTCGAGATGTCCCGTTCCGCCTCTGCATAGCGCTCCTGTCTGAGAAAAACCAGCGCCCGGTTGCTGTAGCTGCGCCAGTGTCGGTCATCGAGCTCGATTGCACGATTGCAGGCTTCCAGCGCTTCGTCGAGCCGGTGCAACATGACCAGACCGGCACAGAGGTTGGAATAGCCGGCGACGCGATCCCGCTGGCTGTTTGCCGTTGCCAGGCCGCGTTGCGTCAACCTCACGCCGTCCTCGGCATCCCCGACCCGTAGCGCGGCTGCGCCGTCTGCAAGATC
>JBFEXY010000288.1:0-3334 GCA_041562415.1 Woeseiaceae bacterium | reverse complement strand
GCGGTCGTTAAGACCAATTCTAGATCAATGGCTGGTTTTGGGGTGCCAAGCGGACGTTCGCCCTGGCTGAACGACGACAGCCTTTCCCGATACCGGGCGTCCGGAACCGTCGAAAAGTCTCATTTTGAATGGCGATCAACGGCCAAAAGCGCAAACTCGCTTTTGGTCAAGGGGTCCGATCAGGACCGGCGCAATCTAGTTCCACCAATCCGACGTCCGATACAAAAACCCTCGCCGATCTGCTATTCGCTGGCCAGAGACGGTACAGGAATCACTACATTGCCTTGATACGTCCTGTGCTTATCAGTGATTGCGTCAGTGTGGCCTTCTGGCTCGATCGAGAGCGCTCGTAAGGAGGGGTTTTTCGAACTCAGCTAACGGTTAAAAGCTGCCGTTCAGCCAGGACGAAGGGCATCTGGATTGATGTACGTGCCCAGTGCCTTTGGCCGTTAGCTGACATTCAGCCAGAATGAATGGCGGCTCTCTGCCCAAAAGCGGCCATTGCGCTAGAATCAGTCTGAACGACCGCTACTGGCCTAATGCCGACGCGTTTGTTGTTAGAGTCTTGAACGGCAGCAAACGGACTTAAGGAGAATAAATTGGAGGGCACAGCACGTCGCCGGTTCCTGAAGTTCCTTGCGGCAAGCCCCCTGCTTGGATGCACCGCAGCGGGGCGACTGTTGGCCGAGGAGTCGCTGGACGCGATTCGACTGCCTGAGTATTTGATCAAGTCTGCCGCAGAAGCTTTGGATGTCTTCGACTTTCATGCGGCGGCGAAGCACAGGCTGCCGCCTGCGCACTACGGTTACCTCGCAACAGGCACTGACGGCAACGAAACCTTGTCCGCAAACCGGCGTGCCTTTGAGGATGTCTACCTGCGGCCGATGCGCATGGTCGATACAAGCGATATTGACCTCGAGACAAAGCTACTCGAAGAGCAACTCAAGTCGCCGATCGTGCTTGCGCCGGTCGGAGCCCAGCGCGCCTTTCATCCTGACGCGGAACTCGCGTCTGCTCGGGCGGCGAGGGCGCAGGAACATCTGCAGATCCTGTCGAACGTGACGTCCAACCCGATTGAGGATGTCATCGCGGCGCGCGGCAAACCTGTGTGGTTTCAACTGTACCCGACCAGTCAGTGGTCTACGGCGCAGAGAATGCTGGAGCGAGCCGAACGTGCCGGTGCTCGCGTCGTTGTGCTAACCGTGGACCTCAACTCCGGGAGCAACCGAGTACTGCTCGGCCAGCATGAGCGCACGGATGACCGCGACTGCTCGTCCTGCCACGGCACGCGCGGGGTCGACGACTTCCTGCGCATGAACCCAATGTATGAGGGTTCGAGCGTCACTTTCGCGGATTTCGATACGTCCGGTATGACATGGGATTACCTCGACCGGATCCGTCGGGTCACGTCGATGAGAATCGTCGTCAAGGGCATCGTAACGCGCGAGGACGCAGCGAGCGCCGTCGATGCCGGTGCCGATGTCGTCTACGTTTCCAATCACGGCGGCCGCGCCGAGGCCAGCGGCTGGGGTGCTCTCGAGAGCCTGCCCGAAGTTGTCGAGGCGGTGGACGGTCGCGTACCGGTGATGATCGACAGCGGGTTCCGCCGCGGAACGGATATCTTCAAAGCCTTGGCACTCGGCGCAGACGCTGTGTGTATCGGCCGCGCGTATATTTGGGGATTGGCGTCTTTTGGCCAACCGGGTGTCGAAAAAGTTCTGGAAATGTTGAAAGCCGAATTATCAATGGTAATGGGCCAAATGGGCGCACGAACCGTCGCCGAAATCGGTCCACAGCACATCGGCACTCGGAGATAAGGAATCAATCAGGACACCCACACGCGTTCGCTCCTGGCCGGCAGTGGGCATCTGATCCAGGCGATTTCCGGGCGACCCGCCAGGAGATAATCGGCTAGTCACAAGCAAGTCAGCCGCAGTACCGGGCCTCCTTGTGACGAAATTGTTGCAGGCTTGCACGACCGGCCTATAGCACGGCAGAGACTGCATAAAGAGACGTAGTGTGCCCCCGCTTCTGGTTTGAAGGTGGTGACCGTTGCGGCGGGCATTTCGCTTCATTGAGGCGGCTAGATCGCCTGGACGAGCACATATCCCGTCATCACCAGTACGGATAACGAACTGAACGTCCACAGTGTTGCCCGAATATCGTGTATCTGCGCGGTCGCATAGGCCAGGAAGTGTGCGGCGCGGGCCCCCACGTAGGTCCAGATCAGGATCTTGCCTAAAAGAACGGGTGGTCCAGCCAGAACGAAGAGGAAGCCGGCCGCAAGAAATCCCGGAATGCTTTCGAGGTCGTTGAGATTCATGCGGCGTGAACGTTCCACGTACTCGTTGGGCTCGAGCTGTCCCTCGCGCGGATCCGGGTTCAAAGGCGTTTGCCGGGCATCCTCGGGACTGCGAAAACCGGCGTGCACCTTCATCATGCGCTGTACCGTCATCCAGGGCTGCAGCATGAGTTTCAGGAGCATGATGGAGGCCGCCAGCACGTAAGCATGGAAAACGGGATTGGTGGTAGTCAGATTGCTTGGATCAAAAGACATGGTGGGGTACCGGTGATGGGATTGACAAAAAAGTTAACACAGTTAAAATATTTGAACAAGGGTAAAATTAAATGAATCTCGTATGGCTACTAACGAAACGGAATCCACACCGAGAGTGCGGAAAAAGCGCGAACGGATGCGCCGGGAAATCCTCGACGCGGCGCGGGCACTCCTGCTGGAGGAGGGGCCAGATGCCGTTACGCTCGGCTCGGTGAGTGGCCGACTCGGGATGACTAAACCGGCCCTGTACCACTATTTTCCCTCGAAGGAAGCGCTGACGCGGAGCCTTGTCGCGGCGTTGATCGACGATGAGGTCGGTGAGCTCGAAAAGGCAGTGGAGCGAGCCGGCCCTGGCGAGAATCCGATTGCTTCGATGATCAGGGCATTTCATGCGCACTACCGCAAGGACCTGCACGCCTTTCGATTTGTCTATGGGCAGTCGCAACTCTACTTGAACCCGGAACTCGGCATCGATGCCGCGATGGTCCGTAACGAGATCACGCCGCGCACACGCCACCTGTTCGACATGCTGGAGTCTCGGTTCGCGGGAGCCGACCTGGACAAGGGCGAACGCCGGAGCATCCGGCGCATTGGGTTCGTGGCGTGGATGTCGGTACTGGGGCTGCTGACAATGATCGCGATTGCCGAGGGCATGGACGATCCGTTGCTGTATTCCGACGAGGAGTTGCTGGACACGATCGTGTCTGTGTTCTCGCGTGTGACTCCGTAAAAGGGTCACCTCGCCCACTGCGCAACAACGCGGCAGGCCCGGGCATG
>JBFEXY010000287.1:0-3361 GCA_041562415.1 Woeseiaceae bacterium | reverse complement strand
GTGAACGTCGTTTCGACGCCCGCTGCCGCCAACGGGTTGCCGACAAGGCGATTGGCGAGCGCGAGTGACAGGGGATCGGCCGCGCCCGAGGCCGGCACGCCGAGATGCCGCAGTCCCGCACGCGGGCCCGCCTGGACCGTGCTCTGTAATCCGGGCCTGAGGACCCGGAAGCTCATTCCATCCTCCCGGCATCGAATTCCGCTGTATTGATCGCGACGAAGCGGACCAACATACCGGCGCGCAACCGAAAGGGTTGCTCCGCGCCGGTATCGAAAAGCCGCATTGGCGTCCGCCCCACGATTTGCCAGCCGCCGGGACTGGGCAGCGTATAGATGCCGGTTCTGCCGCCGGCGATACCGATCGCACCACCGGCCAGGCGCACACGCGGCTCAGAGCGGCGCGGCACGTCCCGGGCCTGATCGAACCCCCCTATGAACGCAAAACCGGGGGTAAAGCCGAGCATCTCAACCCTGTAATCCTTGCCGGTGTGAAGCTCGATGAATTCCTCACGAGTTACGCCCAGAAGCTTGCAGACGTCGTCGAGGTCGGGACCGTGTTCGCCCCCGTAGCACACCGGCACTTCGACCAATTCCGTCTCGGCGTCGCCAGCTACCGGCGCATCGCGCAGCGCGGACGACATCCGCCGCGTGGCTTCTTCTGCGCTTATCGCTGCGAGATCGAACTGTGCGACGCAGCTCGCAATACCGGCAACACACTCGAGCCACTCCCCGGACTCGCGAAGGTGGTCGGCAAGCGCCTGTGCCGTGCGGGTGTCCTCGCAGTCAACGGCAACGATGTCGTCGCCGCACGATCTAATGCCCGGATTCATTGCGGTCGTATCATCCATCGACGCCACGAATGCCGATTCCCTCGTTCTCCAGTGCCTTGCGAACGGCTCTTGCCGCTTCGGCGGCGCCTGGCGTATCGCCGTGAATACACAAAGTATCCGCGCGGACGGTCACGGTGCTGCCGTCCTGCGCAGTCACTTCCCCGTTGCGTGCAAGAGCGACGGCTTGACGCTGGATACAGCCGATGTCGCCGTGAACCGCGCCCGGCTCCGAGCGCGGTACGAGTTGCCCGTTCGACTGGTACGCACGGTCCACAAAGGCCTCCGCGACAAACCCGAGCCCGTGCTCGCGCGCGGCCGACTCGAGTTTCGTGTCCGCCTGTCCGACCAGCACGGGTTTGCCCGGCATCTCCGCTACCGCGCTCGCGATGATGTCGGCGAGGCCTGCATCGACCACCGCGTCCGTGTAAAGCGCACCGTGCGGTTTTACGTGCGCGATCGTGGCGCCGAGTTCGTCCGCTACCCTGCCGAAATTTTCCAGCTGTGACCGCAATGCCTCGCGCAGCGGCTCGCCGGACATGAAACCACTACGGCGCCCGAAGCCCTCGCGATCCGGGTACGATGGGTGCGCGCCGACGCTCACGCCGTTCGCGATCGCTTCGCGCATGGTCGCCGCGATGCTGGATGCATCGCCGGCATGACCGCCACAGGCAATGTTGCAGCTCGAAACTACCTGCAACAGTTCCGCGTCGTATGCATCGCCTTCGCCGAGATCCGCGTTGAGGTCGATGGTCGTCATGTTTTTCTGTCTCCCTTGAGGTGCCGTTTCCCCGACAGTATCGACTTGTAAAGCTGCCCCAGCGCGCGGTCCCGCGCCCGGCGCTCGGCAATCGTTTCGGTATTGCGCCTGTCTTCCGCCAGCAGCTTGCGAAATCGCTGCAGCCGCAGCGGGTCGAGCCCGCCCGATTCGATCGCAGCCTGCACGGCGCAGCCGGGTTCCGCCTCGTGATGACAATCCGAGAAGCGGCAGTCCTCGGCAAGCGCCGAAATCTCGCTGAACACGTCTTCCAGCGCATCTTCGCTTTCGACGAGCCGCAGTTCACGCATACCGGGTGTGTCGATCAGCCAGCCACCCTGGGGAAGCCTGTGCATCGACCGCGACGTGGTGGTATGGCGCCCGCGCTGGTCATCTTCGCGTACCTCGCGAGTCTCCAGGTGTGCTCCCGTGAGAGTATTGACGAGCGTGGACTTACCGACACCGGAGGAGCCCAGCAGGGCGACAGTTTGTCCGGGCCCGCACCACGGCCGCAACTTCTCCACGTCGTCCGGCTCACGGGCATCCATGGCTTCGACAAGCAGGCCGTTGCCGAGAGCACGCGCTCGATCAATGTAGGGTTCGATCGACTCGACCATGTCGGCTTTCGTAATAACAACCAGGGGAAACGCGCGCGCCTCGATTGCGATAGCGAGGTAACGCTCCAGCCGCGCGATATTGAAGTCCCTGTTCGCGGACGTGACGATGAACAGGGTGTCGACATTGGCCGCAATCAACTGGATCGTATTCGAGGTACCCGGGGCGCCTCGCTTGAACGCACCGAAGCGATCGAGCACACGATCGATCCGCGGCGCCTCCCTGTCAACCAGCACCCAGTCTCCGACCGTCACCTGGAATGCCGCACTCTTGCCGGAAAGCGCCAGCGAGTCGATAAAACCCTCGCCCGCAACCTCCACTCGCCCCCGATGCACCGCCATGACTCGCGCAGGGACATGCGAGGTGTTCGCGTCCACCTGCGACGCGAAATGGTTGCGCCAGCCCAGCGATTCGAGATCGTCCATTTCGCACACCGGTAAATTGCTTCTGATATACACTGCGTAACACTATACGACGAGCGAGGAAAATGTCATGAAGGTCGCCCTGATAACCGGTGCCAGCTCGGGTATCGGCGCCGCAGCCGCAATCGAGTTTGCGGACGCAGGCTGGTCCGTCATGGCTGCAGGCAGAGACTCGGCACGGCTCGAGGAAGTTGCTGTCGCGTCCGAAAATATTGCCACGTGGGAAGGTGATCTCGACACATCGGATGCCTGCGATGAACTTGTCTCGGATACGATCGACGAATTCGGCCGCATCGACTGTCTCGTAAACTCCGCAGGCATTCTGTTCCGTGGCAATGCGGCGGAGACCAGCGATGACGACTGGCGGGACACCATGCACGTCAACCTCGACGTCCCCTTCTACCTGAGCCGTGCGGCCCTGCCCCACCTGCTCAACACCGCAGGCAGCATCGTGAACATTGCATCGGACTGGGGCCTGCGGGCGGGCACAGAGCACGTCGCCTACTGCACGAGCAAGGGAGGCCTGATCATGCTCACTCGAGCAATGGCAAAAGACTACGCCCGCGCAGGATTGCGCGTAAACGCGGTCTGCCCCGGTGACGTAGATACGCCGATGCTCGCAGGCGAAGCCGAGGACGTGGGCGAGGACATCGACGAATTCCTTGCCGACGCGGCCGAAGACAGCCCCAACGGCCGCATCGCCGAACCCGGCGAGGTTGCATCACTCGTGCTGTACCTCGC
>JBFEXY010000286.1:0-3420 GCA_041562415.1 Woeseiaceae bacterium | reverse complement strand
GAGATCGCACCGCAGCTCAAGGTCATTGTCTATACCTCGCACGACGAGGAAGACTACATCATCCAGGCGGCAGAGCTCGGGGTCGACGGCTATTTGTTAAAGGGCAGCCCGAAAGAGGAGATCGTCGGCGCCATACGCAGCGTCAACGAGGGTGGCAGCGCGATCGAGTCGAAGGTTGCGGCCAAGCTCATGAGCCATATGACCAAGCGCTCGGCGAAGGCCAGGCAGCCGGTCATCGAGTTCAGCAAGCGTGAGAAGCAGGTCCTGGAATTGCTTGCGGGCGGCAAGACCAACCGCGATATCGGCGCAGCGCTATTCATTTCTGAATCAACAGTGAAGTTTCACGTGCACGCCATCCTCAGCAAGCTCGACGCGAGTAATCGCACCGAAGCCGTATCGATGGCGGTGCAGCAAGGCGTGATTTCCCTGCCGTCGGCCGGCTAGCCGGGACGGTTCCGTCCTGCCTCGAAGATCGGCCTGACGCGCTCGAATTCCGAGGTCAATCGATTCAGTTCCGCCGGCAGGTCGTTGAGGCGTTTATCGCGACTCGCCTTACCCAGCGCGTCGCAACAGCTGCTCAGGCCCGTCACGCCCATCTCCAGGCACGCGCCTTTCAACGCATGACATTCGCGCCGAATCGTCTTCAGGTCACTCTTGCTGAGCGCGTCCTGCAGCACCTCGAGCCGCGAACTCGTGTCGTTGAGAAACAGGTCGATGAACTCGTCAAGCGCCTTGCTATCGATCATGCCGGCACGACTCTGCAACCGCCCGATTATGTCCTCGCCCTTGCGAGCGACTGACTCCGTCGTGTCCGGCTGTTGCCGCTGACGCGAGTCTGCCATAAACGACCAGCGCCGCAGGCCGGCCTTGAGAATGTCGAGACGAACCGGCTTGGCAAGGAAATCATCCATGCCGGCCTGCATGCACTTTTCCCTGTGATTCGCCGATACGTCCGCGGTTATTGCGACGACGCACGGTTGCCCACCGACGCCGTGCTTGCCCTCGCGTATCACGCGGGTCACTTCGTCGCCATCCATACCGGGCATCTGGCAATCCATCAGGATCAGGTCGTAGGGACTCTTTGCAAGCGCCTTCAGTACCGATGGGCCATCATCGACGGTATCCACGTCGAACCCGAGAGATTGCAGCATGCGGTCCAACAGCTTCCTGTTGATGGGGTTATCCTCGGCGACCAGGATTCGAAGCGACTGCAATTCCTCTTCCGCCGACCCTTGCTCGCCAAGGTCCACCTCGAACAGGCGCGACACGTTGTAACGGAGCACACTCGGCAGGACCGGCTTGTTGACGACGCGGATCCTGCCGATCGCCGAAATTTGACCGATTTCCAATGGTTGCGCGATCGACGTCAGCAACACAATCGGCAGTTTGCTGTACTCACGAATCCGGCGCGCAACGGCCAGTCGGTCCTGGGCCGCGTTGTCGACATCCAGCACGATGCAGTCGAAGGGGTAACCGGCTTTGTCCGCTGCTTCCAGGCAGCGCGGCACTTCCTCGGGCTGCATCCCGCAGTCGCAGCTCATGTCCCACGCTGTCAGGAAGCTGCAGATCGAAGCGGATAGCTTCTCATTGGCGTTGACGAGCAGCAGACGGCGGTTGTTCAGGGCGCTGCGGCCATCGAACTTGGACCGGTCGTTCTCCACCATGCGCGTAACGGGTACGGTAACCCAGACGGTCGTCCCATTACCCGGCTCGCTCTCGATCTTGATCTCGCCACCCATGAGGTCGATCAGCTGCTTGCTGATGGTGAGTCCCAGACCACTGCCCTGGCCGTGACTGCCTGTTTCCCTGGTAATCGAACCGAACGGTGTAAAAAGCCGCTCGCTGGCCTCCTTCGACATGCCGATGCCGGTGTCCGAAACCGAAACCGAGAGTATCGAGTCGCCTACGTTCGAGGTTTCAACGCCGATATTGATGGCAACCTCGCCCGCGTCGGTGAACTTGATGGCGTTGCTAACGAAATTGATCATGATCTGCTGCAAGCGCCGAAAGTCACCGGCAACCTGCATGTCGGGATCGAAGTCTGTAGAAGCGACAAGTTCGATGCCCTTCGAATAGGCCTGGTAACCCATGATTTCCAGGACACTTTCGAGCAGGTCGCTGACATGGAAGGAGTCGCTCTTCAGTTTGAGTTGGCCCGATTCGATCGTACCGAAGTCGATCATGTTGTCGACGAGACTCAGCAACATGTTGCTGCCACTCTCCATGATCTGCACGTACGACTTTTGTTTGCGCGTAAGCGACGTGAGGCGTAACAGGTCAGCCATACCCAGGACCGCGTTGAGTGGCGTGCGCACTTCGTGGCTCATCGTCGCGATAAATTCGGCTCGAGCCCGGTGCGCCGTTTCTGCGTCTTCTCTTGCGCGCTGCAGTCGCAGCGCCAGCCGTTCCTGTTCGTTCAGATCGTGAATTACTTCTACGGCACCGGTGATCTTGCCTGTTTCGTCATAGAGTGGCGTTGCCCTGAGCTCTACCATGCGCTCCGTGCCGTCGTCATCCACCAGCTTCTGAATGTGTTTACACGATTGACCCGTGGTTAGCACGCAAGGGTGTTCTATCGGGTCACAGGGTGTGTCGCGCCCATGCAGAGCGCGGTAACAGGCCAGAGGCTCACCGTCGACGGCAGCGCCATCCAGGCCCTCGCGGGCGGCCTTGTTTATCGAGGTAACGTTGAAATCCGTGTCGATGATGATCGCCGGGTCCGGCACGCCGTCGAGCACGGATTGATTGAAAGCATTCGAGTCGGCGAGCTGCTGCTGCATGCCGCCGAGCTTTGCCTCGAGTTCGTTCTTCGCGTCGCTGAGTTTCTTTAACGCGCCCTGATCGGCGCGGACGAGGAGCAGAATCAGCACAATGAGCGCAACGACAAGGGTGTAGGCAAGAATGCGCTCGGCGGAATCGACCGGCATGGGCAGCAACAGCATCACGAGCAAGGCCATGGCAGACACGCCTGCCAGGATCGCAATTAGCCTGCTCTTGCCCATATTGCCGCCCCCCGTCCTGCCATTATGCAGGTGCCGGCGTTCAAACGGTAACCTTATCGCCGAAGTTTACGGACCACCGCTCGACGAACGTGCGGACTCCTCCAGCTCGTTCGCGTTTGCCATCCGCGAACGCAGCTCCTCGGTAATTTTCTCCATCTCGCGAGGATCCTCGATGACCCGCGGACTCACGGTGATGATCAGCTCGGTCCGGAACGTGTCCGTCTGGTTCGTGCTGAACAAGGCCCCGAGCCCGGGGATGTTCATCAGGATCGGGACACCCGACTTGCCGCTGGTCGTCGTCTCGAGTATCAGGCCGCCAAGAACGACGGTCTGCCCGCTCTGCACGATCACGCTGCTGTTGATCGTGCGCTGGGCAATCGACACGTTGCCACCGCCGCCAATCGCGGGTTCGGCGCCG
>JBFEXY010000285.1:0-3433 GCA_041562415.1 Woeseiaceae bacterium | reverse complement strand
TGCGGGGCGGAAGGGACAAAACCGGCAGAGTGCCTGCGCACGATCCCGCCGCGCGAGCATGGCGGCAACATGGACATCCGCTACATTACGACCGGCACCACCGTCTACCTGCCGTGTTATATCGACGGTTGCGGGCTCGCGGTCGGCGACTTCCATTACGCACAGGGCGATGGTGAGGTGGCAGGCACGGCGATCGAGATGGGCGGCAAGATGACCGTCACCGCACGTGTTGTCGAAGACCCGCCCGACCTGTCCCGCGGCCCCCACTACGAAGGCCCCGCATCGGTGCTCCGGATACCGTCGGAGCGCTTCTATGCCGTGACCGGTTTCCCGCTCAAGGAAGAAGGCAATGTACCGGCGGATCTGGCCTACCTGGACTCGCCAAAGATTGGGGGCCTGAGCAACCTGTCGAGCGATATCAATCTCGCGGCGCGCAATGCGCTCGCGGCCATGATTGACTACATCATGTCGGAATACGGTTATGACCGGGCGCAGGCTTACATGATCGCGAGCATCGCGGTGGATATGCGTATCGGTCAACTGGTTGACGTGCCAAACGTCGGTGTGACCGCTGTACTGCCGCTGGATATATTCGTGGGTAGTGACTGAGCACGGTCGCGGAAAGACAGGAGGTAGTCGGTTGTGCGCGTCGCGACGGTGGTCCTGATGCTCGCTGCCGCGAGCGCCGCGGCAGATACCGAGATCCACCGTTGCCTGCTGGACGATGGCACGATCGCTTTTCAGGAAATGCCGTGCTCCGAGCGGGCGGTAGATGCAAACGACGGCAGTGAATCCGACGAGAGTCATAGTGCCGGCGAAACACCCGCTGCTGACGATGACGTGTTCGACTTCGTCAATCCCTTCGACGAACCGGCAAGCCCTCCGGCGACCGCCGAACCAGAACTGCCCGAACCGGTGTCACAGGACCGCGCCGAGTGCGAAAAGATGACGCGGGACGCGATCGACGCCATCGATCTCGAAATGCGAGAGACCCCCTACACGAAGGAACTGGGCGAGGAATATCGTGCAGAGCTGCTCGCATTGACGCAGCAGTTGCGTGCCTGCAAACAGTTGTAACTCTGTTCCGGATCGGTGAATTCCGCTCCCGGCCGTCTACGGCAAGCTTTGTATCTGGCACAATGTTTCAATATCGCCAGCCCACGCACCCGAGGTCCAACAAGAATGAAGAACGCGTCGCTGCAGTTGCCTTTGTATGCCTGTCTCCTGTTAATCGCGGCCTGCGACAAGGACGCTGACGTTGTCGTTTACGACGACAAAGCCCTGGCCGACGAATCGCAGACAGCGAACTGGCTTGCCTATGGCCGCACCCACAACGAACGCCGCTTCAGTCCGTCGGACCAGATAAACACCGGCAACGTAGCCAACCTCAAGGTCGACTGGTTCCTGGATCTGCCCAACGACGTCGGTCTCGTGTCGACGCCTCTGGTCGTCGACGGCACCTTGTACTTCACGGGCACGATGAACGTGATACGCGCGGTCGATGCCGTGACCGGCGAGCTGCTCTGGGAGTACGACCCCAAGGTCGCCGACGAGATCAGGGGCAAGCGACGGGCAGGCTGGAAACACAACCGCGGCATTTCTTTCTATGAAGGAAAACTGTTCGCCGCCACCTGGGACGGTCGCCTGTTTGCGCTCGACGCAAAAACCGGCGAGGAACTGTGGCTGGTCCGAACCTTCGATATCGACCGTGCGCTGTACATCACTGGCGCTCCGAAAGCCTTCAACGGCAAGGTGCTCATCGGCAACGGCGGCACGGAGGCCGGCCCCACGCGCGGCTGGGTCACGGCCTACGACGCCGACACCGGTGAAGAAGCCTGGAAGTTCTATATCGTCCCCGGCAATCCCGCCGATGGCTTCGAGAACGAGGCCATGGAAATGGCCGCCAGGACCTGGACCGGCGAATGGTGGCGACACGGCGGTGGCGGTAACGCCTGGCACGGTTTTACCTACGACCCCGAATTCAACGCCATTTATATCGGCACCGGCAATGGCTCGCCATGGAATCGCAAGATCCGCAGCCCCGGTGGCGGCGACAACCTGTTCCTGTGTTCCATCGTTGCGCTGGATGCCGACACGGGCGAGTACCTGTGGCACTACCAGACCACGCCGGGCGAATCCTGGGATTACAACTCCAACATGGACATCGTGCTCGCCGACCTGCAGCTGGCCGATAACGAAGAACCGGTCAAGGCCATCCTGCATGCGCCCAAGAACGGTTTCTTTTATGTGATCGACCGCGAGACCGGCAAGCTGGTCTCGGCCGAAGCGTTCGTCGAAACCACGTGGGCCACGCACATCGATATCGAAACGGGCCGGCCCGTCGAGGTGCCCGGCGCTCGCTACGAAACCGACACGGCCTATATCACGCCGAATGCTTACGGCGCCCACAGCTGGCATGCGATGTCGTATAGCCCGCAGAGCGGCCTCGCGTATATCCCGGCGATACACCTTGCGACCAACTACTCGGACCTCGGCTTCGACATCGACGGCTTCCAGATGCAGCCGTTCGTCGGCGGCTTCGGTGTCAACCCGTTGCCGGCCGATCCGCCGCGCGAGTACCCAGCGTCACTGATTGCATGGGACCCGATCAGGCAGCAGGCGGCCTGGGAGATCCCGCAGCAAAGCGGCCCCAACGGCGGCACGCTGACGACAGCGGGAGGCCTGCTGTTCCAGGGCCGCGCCGACGGCCGCTTCATTGCCTACGACGCGAAGACCGGCAAAGAGCTCTGGAATTTCGATATGGGCCTCGGTATGACCGCTGCGCCGATCACCTATGAGCTGAACGGCAAGCAGTACGTATCCATGCTCGTGGGATGGGGCGGCGGCGCCGCAGGTCTGGGCGCACTGTTCTCAACCGACAAGTTCAGCGGCAGCAACCTGGGCTGGGACTACGGCAAGCACATGCGCCGGTTGGTGACCTTCTCGCTCGACGGCAAGGCCGATATGCCCGCACAGCCGCCACCGCATTTCCCGCAGCCGATCGAGGCGCCAGAGTTCGAGATCGACGCGGCGCTCGCGGAACAGGGCGCAGCTGAATTCGGCCCCTGTCTTGCCTGCCACGGACTCGACGCCATTGCCGCCGGCATGGCACCCGACCTGAGAGCATCACCGATACCATTGGATTCAAAGAGCTTTGCCACCGTCGTTCGCGACGGCGCCCTGGTCGCGCGTGGAATGCCCGGCACCCCGGCAATCACCGATGCGCAGCTCGAATCACTGCAGCACTACATTCGGCAAAGGGCGAGAGACTCGCTCTAGTCGCTGCCACGAAAATGAGTCGCGTCTGCGTAACGGGGGCCGCTGGTTTCATTGCGAGCCATGTTATTACCGACCTGCTCGAGGACGGTCATGTCGTGCACGCGACCGTACGCCACCTCGGTGACGACGCCAAGCGTGCGCATCTCGATGTGCT
>JBFEXY010000284.1:0-3459 GCA_041562415.1 Woeseiaceae bacterium | reverse complement strand
TACAACAACCTGTCCGGCATGACGGGTACAGCAGATACCGAGGCGTTCGAATTCCAGCAGATCTACGGGCTGGAGGTCGTGGTCATCCCGACACACCAACCGATGATCCGCGAAGACGCGCCGGATCTCGTGTACCTCACGGAGAAGGACAAGTTCGAGGCAATCATCGAAGACATCACTGACTGTCGTGAGCGCGGCCAGCCGGTGCTTGTAGGCACGACGTCGATCGAGACTTCCGAACACCTGTCGTCGATATTGAAGAAGCGCAAGATCGATCACGAGGTGCTGAACGCGAAGCAGCACGAGCGCGAGGCACACATTGTGCAGCACGCCGGGCGTCCGGGCATGATCACGATTGCCACCAACATGGCCGGCCGAGGCACGGACATTGTGCTCGGTGGCAACCTCGATGCGGAGTTGGCAGCGCTGGACGGGGGTGCGGATACCGAGGCCGTGCGCGCCGACTGGCAAAAACGCCACAACGCGGTCCTGGATGCCGGTGGATTGCACATCATCGGCACGGAGCGCCACGAGTCACGCCGTATCGACAACCAGCTGCGCGGACGCTCAGGGCGCCAGGGCGACCCTGGATCCAGCCGCTTTTACCTGTCGATGGAAGACACGCTGATGCGCATCTTCGGTGATCCGGAGCGCACCAAGAGCCTGCTGGCACGCGCAGGCATGCGCGAAGGCGAAGCGATCGAAAGCAAGCTGCTTTCCCGCCAGATCGAGCGTGCGCAGCGTAAGGTCGAAGCCCACAACTTCGACATCCGCAAGAACCTGCTCGAGTATGACGATGTTGCGAACGACCAGCGCAAGGTCGTCTATCACCAGCGCTCGGAACTCATGGCTGCCGACGAAATCGAGGAGTCCGTAGCCGCTATTCGTGATGAAGTCATCGCTGACAGCGTCGCGCTGCACATCCCGCCAGGCAGCCTCGAGGAGCAATGGGATACCGAAGGGCTGTCGAAGGCGCTTGAAGCCGAATTCGGGCTGCATCTCGACATCGCGAAGCTGGTCGCAGAAGACAAGTCGATCAACGATGACGGAATTCGCGACTACTGTATCGAGCAGGCCGCGAGGGCTTATGCCGAGCGCGAGCAGAGGATCGGTAGCGAGCTCATGCGTAACGTCGAAAAGCAGGTGATGTTGCGGCAGCTCGACCATCACTGGAAAGAACACCTCGCGGCGATGGATCATCTGCGGCAGGGCATCGGTCTGCGTTCCTATGCGCAGAAGAACCCGAAGCAGGAATACAAGCGCGAAGCGTTCGAGATGTTCGGTGCGATGATGGAGCAGGTCAAACACGACACGATCAGTATCCTGACGCGCATCCGCATCCAGGGTGAAGACGACCTGGCCGAAATGCAGCGCCAGCGCGAGGAGCAGCAGAAGCTGAAATTCCAGCATGAGCAGGCCTCGGCTCTCGGAGCGCAGGCGCCGGCGGCGCCGATGCCCGGTCAGGCGGCAGCGCCCCAGGGACAGGCGGCCCGTCAGGGTCTGCCCCAGCAGGGCGGCGAAAGTTCCGCCGCGGTCGAGACCTTCGTCAGGGACGGCCGCAAGGTCGGGCGCAACGAGCCTTGCCCCTGCGGTTCCGGCAAGAAATTCAAGCGCTGTCACGGGCAACTCAGCTGATCCCCGATGCGGCGCCTACGAGTCGCAGCGGGCATCCTGCGTGATACCTACGGCCGTGTGCTGATCGCCGAGCGTGTCGGTGGCGGCCCGTTCCAGGGGATGTGGGAATTCCCGGGTGGCAAGATCGGTAACGGGGAGAGCCCGGAGCAGGCGCTGGAGCGCGAGCTGTCAGAAGAACTCGGCGTGGAACTCGGCGCGGTAGAACGCTTCATGCACCTCGAGCACGACTATCCGGATCGGTCCGTCTCCATCCATTTCTTCCTCGTCCGCGGCTGGAAGAACGAGCCGGCCGGGCTCGAGGGGCAGGCGCTGCGATGGGTGCCTCCCGCGCAGCTTGGCGACCAGGATATATTGCCAGCCGACCTGCCAGTTATCGAAGCGCTTCAGCAGATGGCGAGCTGAAACGAAACGTCGTGGCCGGTCTGAACGGCCCGGCTCTCGATCGTCGACCATTCGAGAAAGCGGACGGTGAAGCGGTGCTGGCTGCCGCTGATTTCCGGATACAGGGCGCTGTTTTCCCCAAGAATGACCCGCAGCAGTCGGCAGTGGGCGTCTTTTCTCATGCTGTGTTGGTACATGCCGTTGATCGCGGTCTTATCGAGGGGCTCGGCGCTCTCGCGTATCAGCCACAGCACTTCCACAACCGCATCACACAGAGGCCGGATTGCACTAATCCAGCGCTCCAGGTCCTGTTCGCGCCGCGAGTAGGGTTGCCGCAGCCAGTGGTTGTATTCCGGCAGGTCGAATTCGCAGGTGCCGCCGGGGATCGAGTTTCGGTGCTGGATGGCGCGAAGAAACTCACTCTCCTTCAGGGGCTGCAGGAATTGCGTACCGATGGCGGACACCTGGCCGCGGCTTTCAACGAGATTACGGATTAGGGTCTCCAGGCGTTTTGCGTCGACGCCCGGCTGGCTCTGAAACCGTTGCAATGCGTTGATATGGTGGTCCAGCTCTTTCTGGACCTCGCCGCGGACGTCGCCGCGCAACAGGATTGCGAGGATCTCCAGCAATGTGCTGATCGTGGCGCGCGTGGCCCAGCGCGAATCTTCCTCGGAGTTGTACAGCATCTGCTGGTACAGGAATTCAATGCGCAGGAAGGTTCGCATCCGCTCGCTTAGCGGCAATTCGTAATAGGCCTGCCCGGACGCGGTATGCGGTGTCACGATTTCTGCGGGTTTCACCATTGCCGTATTCTGAAGGACGTCCCGCTGGCTGGCAAATGACGTCAAACTGCGACACCGTCAGTTTTCGCGTGCGGCAGCCTCGCGCAGATAGCGCCGGTGCAGGGCCTCAACCTGCTGGCGCGTGCCTTCGAGATCGCCGTCGTTGGAAATGACGTCGTCCGCGATGGCGAGACGCTCGGCTCGAGTCGACTGGGCAGCGAGAATCCGTCGCGCCTGTTGCTCGGACTCGGTGTCCCTCTCGAGGAGCCGCGCCACCTGCGTGCGCTCGTCGCAATCTACAACGACTATGCGATCGACGAATTCGCGCAGGGATGAATCGACCAGCAACGGCACGACGATGATCTGGTACGCGCCATCGGCGGCATCGGCCTGTTCCACGGTCCTCTTGCGAATCCGCGGGTGCAGAATGCCTTCCAGCCTGCGGCGAGCTCCGTCGTCGCCGAACACGATTGCCCGCATGGTGCCGCGGTCCAGCGTGCCATCGGCGGCAATGACGCCCGCCCCAAATGCCTCACGGATCTCGGCTAATGCGGGTTCACCGGGGTTCACCACTTCCCGCGCAATGACGTCCGTGTCGATCACCGGGATGCCCATTCCGGCAAACATGTCAGCGACCGTCGATTTGCCGCTGGCGATACCG
>JBFEXY010000283.1:0-3481 GCA_041562415.1 Woeseiaceae bacterium | reverse complement strand
TTGGTTTTGGGGTCTGCCGAGGGACACCGTACCCTCAGCGAGCGGGGCATTATAGCGGCCCGACCCTCCCGGTCAACAGCAAAATGAAACTTTTATGACTTATTTATCGGGCCCTATAAGAATCAAGGGGTTCCGGTGGTTCCTGGCGCTTCGCTGCGGCCTGGCCGGGACAAACTACGGCGAATACCAGATCGGCGACGTGCAGGCGCGCTCCTGTTGCGTCAGTACGGCGTCCTCTTACGCGGCCATTAGAGCTGCTCGGCAGCCGGCGGCTTCCATGCGGATGACATAGTCGTGCCGCGTATGTGTTCTCCTTCGCGAACTCCGGATCTGTCGCTTTGGCCAGGTTGGCCGCGGCAACCCGTTCCGCAGCACCGCGAATGCAGTCAGAATCGAAAATTGAAGCCCGCCATCGGGCCCTGGTAGGAAAAATCGAGTCCCAGGTCGTCATCCCTGAACTCGGCTGTTTTGTACTGGTAGCCGAAAAGGATGCGGTTCTGCTGGCGCTTGCCCACCGTCCAGGCAAGGTTGGCCCGCAGCAGTATCGTGCCTTCGGAGTCGCCGAAACTGGTATCAGCCTGGGTCAGCAAGGACCAGCGCTCCGATAAGTCGAAGCGGTAACGAAGGCCGACGAGCGCATCGTAATAGTCCTTGGTCGAACGTCTCTCGACCGGTGCATTGTTGATGACGAAACGAAACGTATAGCGATCGTCGAATCCCGTATAGCGCAGCCCGCCGTACAGATTGAAGTTCGATCCGGCGCCCCCGGGCCACCAGGCAATCGCTCCGTCGAAGAAGAGCTGCTTGCTGTTCGCATCAATGACGAGGGCCGTGCGTTCGGTCGAGTCCGAGGTCTTTAGGTACGTCAGGTCACCGAAAGCCGTCCAGTTGCCCCGGCCTCCTTCGACGTGAATCATGAATGCGGCGTCGAGGACGTCGAGCAGGTCGCTGAAGGAGATCTCGCCTGTCCCGATATCCGCATCCCGAAAGGTCAGATCGACACTGGTCTCTGTCGCCCAAAGATAAGGCGTGATCGACCAGCCGAACCTGTCCGCCTCCTGCCCGTGGACAGCCGCTGGCGTAATCACCATCAAGGACAGAAGAATCGCGACACCGTGGCGCACCATCGAGGATTTCATACACATGTCCTTTGCGCAGGCATCACGCTTCGGAGAACCCGGATTGGCGAATGGCCCGACCGCAGCTAGATTGGCGCTATATTAAGAAACGTCCAACTGCGAATATCCATACGTGGATCACGCAGCACAACGCCATGAGGGGGCCATTGCCATGATCCTGCGTTTCGCCCGGTGCCGAAAAGGACGGCGGCCCATGGTGTTAGCCGCTGCGTGGGCCGCTGTGCTTGTTGCGGCCCTCGTCGCTCAGAACGCGTCGGCCCAGGATCTCACGCCGCGGACCTACTGGCCGGCACCGAATGGCACCAAACTGCTCATTTTCGGCTATGCCTATCAGAGTGGCGATGTCGTCACCGACCCCTCGATTCCCATCACGGGTGTCGACTCGACCATTGACTCCAGTGTCCTCGCCTATCAGCAAACCATTAACCTCTTCGGTCGCACCGGAAAATTTCAGTTCGAGCTTCCCTACGTCGACGGCACGACGACGGGCATGGTCAGTAGAGAACCCGGTCGGCGCGACGTCAGTGGCTTTGGGGATTTCGCCGCAACGCTGTCGATCAATATCCTGGGCTCAGAGTCGATGTCGCCCGCCGAATTTCAGCAACTGCGCCAAACCCGCGTCCGATTCTCGGCGCAAGCATCAAGATCGTGGCGCCGACGGGCGACTACGAATCCGACAAACTGATCAACATCGGCACTAATCGCTGGGCGCTCCGCTTCCAGCTCGGCTACATCCGCCCGCTTACGCCCAAATGGCTGCTGGAGATGTCGGCCGGGGCATGGTTTTTTCAAGACAACGATGAGTTTCTCGGCACGACGCGTAAACAGGACCCGATCGGGGCGTTGAATATCCACCTCGTGCGGCGCTTCAGTCCGGGGCTCTGGGCATCGCTGGATCTGAACTACTACCTGGGCGGACAATCGACCCTCGACGGCGTGCGGAACGCAGACTTACAGAGGAATTCGCGGGTGGGCCTTAGCTTTGCCTATCCATTCAAGGGCAAGCACGCGATAAAGATAGGCTTCAGCGAAGGCATCGTCACCGAGTCAGGCGGCGATTTCCGCACGCTCACATTCAACTATATATATAGAATCCGGTAATAATTCGTTTCGTAAGCGGCGACCTTGCCGATGCCGCGTAGGGAGAGTTGCATGCGGATCATGCTATTGGTCATCTGCTTCGTCTTTGGTGCAGCCGGGGCCGCCGAGGTAAAACTCGCAGACGGCAGTGTCGTCATCGGCACGATCCTGGGGCTGAAAGACAGTGAGGACCTGATCGTCGACACCGAGTACATGGACGAGGTGGTCATCGAATGGGAGGCCATCGAGTCCATCCGCGGCACCCAGGTCATCGAGGTCGAGTTATTCAACGGCCAGCGCCTGTTCGGCGAAATCGTGCTCGACGACAAGGGCCTATCGATCATCGGCGACGAGACGACGGTAACGTTGCCCCCGGACAGGATATTCTCGATTTCCGAGGTGAACGAATCGTTCTGGGAAGGTTTCGACATCTACACCGACGTCGGCATGAACCTCGTTCGCGGCAATAACGAAGTCACCCAGCTCAGTGTCGGCGCCGGCGTCGGCTACGACGGACGTGACTTCGAAACATCCGTCGATGCGACGACCATCATCAACGAGCAAACCGAAGGCCAGGACCTGCGGCGCGCCACGCTCGCGGGCAATTACACCTTTCGATTGCCACGCAACTGGCAGGCGACCGGGCTACTGCAGTTCGAGTCGGATGACCAGCAGGGACTGGACCTCCGAACCCTGGTTGGCGGCGCGCTCGGCAACCGCGTATACAACCAGCGCCGGATGCGTGTCGACCTGTTCGGCGGTCTCGTGCTCAATAGCGAGGAATTCGAAGAACAGCCGAGGACAGAGACAATTGAAGGCCTGCTGGGCACCGCGTTCCGGCTGCGTTCGGCGAGAGGCATCGACATCGACGCAACGCTAGCGGTACTGCCCAGCCTGGAGCAAAGCGATCGTGTGCGCGTGCAGTTCGATGGCTCGCTCAGTATCGACCTGTTCGCCGATCTCGATTTCAAGTTGACCGTCTACGACCGCTACGACAGTCAGCCACCGCCGGGCAACGACACCAATGACTCCGGCCTCACGCTCGGACTGAGCTGGAGTTACTGAGTTCGCGCCGTGCCGTTCCGCAACCCGCTATCTGCCCGTGTCGCGTGTTCCATTGCGTTCCTGGCCTGCTGCAATCCTGCGATGGCTGAAGAGGGCGCAGGAAGCCGTTTTCAGGTCGGCGGTCTCCTGTTCGGCGACGCTTACGCGATTCCCAGCCATCACACCGCCGCGGGTGATGGCGCAAGCGGTTTCGTCCT
>JBFEXY010000282.1:0-3501 GCA_041562415.1 Woeseiaceae bacterium | reverse complement strand
TCCTGCGAGGTGTCGCCGGAAATCGACGCGGCGATGGCAACAACGCAGCCCACCGTCAATGCTGCCGCCTTGCCCATGGCGTCGGTCCAGCCGAACAACAGGAACAGCGATGCGGTGCCCAGCAGGGCCGCGATGGTCATCCCGCTGGTCGGATTGCTCGTTACACCCACAAGCCCGACGATGCGCGAAGCAACCGTGACGAAGAAGAACGCGAATATAACGACGCAGACAGCGGCGACGGCGCGGATGCCGATACCGCCGACGGCGCCGAATACCTGCGGCACCAGGATAAGGACGAGCGCGATCGCGAGCGCGCCGAAGCCGACGAAACGAAGCGGCAGGTCGTTGCTGGTCCGGCTTATCGCGTTCGTACCTGAAGTCACGCGCTCGCCGAGCTGCGACGCGCCGATGCGGAAGCTGCTGACCATCACGGGGATGCTGCGGATCAGCGTGATGATACCGGCTGTGGCCACGGCACCTGCGCCGATGTAACGCACGTAACGCGTCCAGATCTGGCCGGGCTGCATATCGCGGATGAGATTCATCGTCTCCGGGAACAGCGGCGCCGTACGGGCATCGCCCCACCAGGCGATCGCCGGAATGATCACGAGCCACGACAGCAGGCCGCCGCCGACCATCACCGCGGCAATGCGCGGGCCGAGAATGTAGCCGACACCGAACAGGGCGGCCGACAAGTCCATGCCGAGCTGGCCTTTCTTGAGGAACGGGATGTTGACGTGCAGGTCGCCCGGGATGACGCGAATCCAGGAGGTCAGGAACTTGAACACAGCGCCGCCGGCAAGTCCGTAGAACACGAAGCGCGCACGCCCCCCACCGATCTCGTTGGCAACCAGCACTTCGGCACAGGCAGTTCCCTCGGGGTAGGGCAGCTTGCCGTGTTCGCGCTCGATCAGGAAACGCCGCAGCGGGATCATGAAGAGGACACCGAGGAGCCCTCCGCACATCGCGAGCAGGGTCATCTGCAGCAACTCCGGCGGCATGCCCCACATGAACAAGGCAGGAAGCGTGAAGATCACGCCGCTCGCGAGCGAACTCGACGCGGATCCTGTCGTTTGCGAGATATTCGTTTCGAGGATGCTGCCCCGGATGCCGACATGGGCGAGCGCGCGAAACACGGCAACGGTCATGACGGCGACCGGTATCGACGTGCTGATCGTCAACCCGGCGCGAAGTCCGAGGTACGCGTTGGCCGCACCGAAGATGATGCCGAACAGGATCCCGAGCCCGACGGCTTTTAGCGTGAATTCGGCGGGCGATTCACTGGCGGACACGAACGGGTCGTAGGTATCGCCTTCCTCGATCGGTACATACGCCTTCTGGCTCAATCCTTCTTTTTGCATTTTCTGAGTCGCCAAGTCGGAATCAGCGCGCCATTCTACGTTAAAATGCAACGAAGGCTCTTTTCCGGAGCGTCCCGTAACGGTTCGCCAGCCAATTTACTCACCGCCTTGAAGATTTTTGTTATCAGCCTGCCGGATGCCGCGGAGCGCCGGGAGCGGGCAGCCCGGCAACTCGGGGAACTCGGCCTGGCCTTCGAGTTTTTCGACGCGATGCGTGGCGAGCAGGTCATGACCGAAGGGTATTTCGAGCATTGCGACGAAGAGGAGTGGCTTCTCAACACGGGGCATCCTATGTCCCTGGGCGAGGTCGGCTGTTTTGCGAGCCACCGCTCCATGTGGCAGAAATGCGTGGATCTTGGCGAACCCATCATGATCATGGAAGATGACTTCATGCTGTTACCGGGGTTCGCGGGAGCCGTGGATAAGGTGGCCGAGAATATTTCGGAATGCGGCTTCATTCGCCTGCAGACAGAAACCCGGGCGCGCAAGCAGCGCGTGGCTGCGCGGGGAGACTATACGTTGTGGCGTTACACGAAGGTCCCGCATTCCTGCATGTGTAACAGTATGACGCCGGAGGTCGCACAGAATCTCGTCGAGCAGACCAAGGCGATCTACGAGCCCGTGGACGTATTCATCAAGAAATTCTGGGAACACGGTCAGCCGATCTATGGCCTGACACCTTACGCGGCGACTGAATCAAACCTGAGCAAGCAAACTTACATCCTGCATCGCGAAAAAGTACGGAAAGGCATCAGGCGTTCGACGAAGCGTTTCCTCCGCAAGTGCGGCTGGGAACTGAAGCGAATCAGGGCCAGCCGACAGATCGGCAAGTAGTGTCGTAGCGGTCTTCTCTAGTGCCTGAAAAGATTGACGATGATCGCCAGGACGATACTCAGCAGTATCATCGACGTGATCGGTATGAAGATGCGCGCGTTACCGGAGCCCAGGCGCAAATCGCCGGGTAATCGTCCGAACCAGTTCACGAGCCAGGGCGCGAACTGCAGCGCAGCGCCCAACAGCAGCACGAGAACGCCGACGATCATCAGCCACTTGCCCATCGCTATATCAGGTCCAGCAGCATTGGCAGTACGAGCCGCTTGATCAGGCTCAGCGCCGCGATGCCCGCCATCACGACGGCCAGCGTCAGCAGATCCCACTCGTTTAGCACCAGTCCGAGCGCCAGCGCAGCCGCCGGCGGATGTTCTGTGCGCGTAACGACCATCATGAACATGGCGAGCGATATTGCCATCGCACCGAAAATGACCATCACCGCGTGAGCGGCACCGGCGCCCTGGATATTCATGGCTGATTCCAGGGTCGCCATCAGGCAGCCGACGACGATCCCGATCGCGTAACCCCCGATCATGTGTCGTGGGCCGGAGTGCAGCGAGCGCGGTACCGCGAAGGCGATGAAAGCGCTGGCGCCGAGTGCGGCAATCAATACGGTCTGGGTTACCGCGTCGAGGACAAGTAACAGGACCAGTACGACGAGTCCGGCGAGGCCGCATTGCAGCGCATAGCGTTTGAAGCTTTCGCGGCGGATGTGGCGGTCGAGGTCCAGGGTCATTTGCCCAAGTTTACCGCAGGCACCGGAAAAGAAAGAGCCGGCGCAACTGCGCCGGCTCGATGCTTTCCAGGATGGCGTTCGTCGCCTGTCAGGCGGCAACCTTGATCTTGCGCGGAAGCGCTTTCGCCTGCTTGGGAATCAGGATCTCGAGCACGCCGTGGCGATTCATTGCCTTCACCTTATCGGCATCCACCGATTCCGGCAGTATGAAGCGCCGGTAGAAACGACCGGTGCCGCGCTCGGCGCGACGACGGATAAGCGTCTCGTCTGACTTTTCGGCCTGCACAAAGCGCTCGCCCGAAATGGTCAGCACGCCGTTTTCCAGCGTGATTTCGACATCCTTGGGATCGACGCCGGGAACGTCGACGTACAGCTGGAACTTGTCCTCGAATTCGTTGATATCCACGTTCGGGACCCAGTCAGCGGTCACGCCGCTGCTGTCGCTGGTCGACCAGCCCGAAAACAGGCGATTGATATCATCCTGCAACTGACGAACACCCACCCAGGGTTCATAACCTACTAATGACATTTCGCTGCCTCCAATACATAAAGTCTTGAAATTAAAGGCGCAAT
>JBFEXY010000281.1:0-3503 GCA_041562415.1 Woeseiaceae bacterium | reverse complement strand
TTCGCTGAGATAGATAGGCCTTTCGTTACTCCACCCGACAATGAGTTCGCGGAGTTCCTGCGGCTCGAACTGGCCGACGAAACGCACCGTGTACTGGCGGCGACCGACGTCCGCAAATCCACCTGATGAGTCGGTTGCGCGTGCGAGTGTCGCGATGATGTCGCTAACGCCGATCCCGAGCGCAGCCGCGCGGTAGGCGTCGAAACTGATCTGCATCTCACGAGGCTGTTCACTGTTCAGGTTGACCTGGGAAACACCGGGAATCTGGGCGAGACGCGGTTCGACGTAATCCTCGATCAGCTTCTGGTAATCCGAGAGTTCCTTGTTGGGGTTGTGCGGCAGTACCCTGATGAGCATCGACGCCGCCGGCGGAGCCTGCTGGCCGCCACCTGCGAACACCTGCGGTTCTATAGCATCGGCCGGACGCGGTGGCGCCTGGTTGAGATTGTTAATGACGTCGAGTTTCGCTTCCTGTATGTCGGTACCCACGTCGAATGTCAGCGTGACGAAGCCGGCACCCCGGCTGATGAAGGCATTGATATCCGTGACGCCGGGCGTGTTTCGCAGAACGCTCTCCTGCGGTTCCACGATGCTCGACTCCATCTCTTCCGGCGCGGCAGCTCTCCAGAAATTCTGAATCGATACCTGCGGCTGCTCGATGTTGGGCAATAACTGGATCGGCAGTTTGGCGATCGAGATAAGGCCGAACAGGGCAACGAGCGCAACCGCGACGGCCACGGACGGCCAGTGCCTGGTGCTCAGATCCGTTAGATTCATCCCGACCCCTCTTGATTGTTTGTCGGTCAGACTCGGTGCCTACCGGGGAGTTCACCGCAAATGCGGCCGCCTTCATTACCGATTGGAATAAGCGAGCGTGTTTGCCGACAAGGTGTTACTTAGATGCGGCGAAGCGGGAAAACGTTGCAGCGACGGAATCGAGCTAGGGCGAGGTCTCGACTTTCGGGCCCCTGTGGTCCGGGACAGGCTCGTTGAGCATCAGTGCGCGTACAAAGCGTACGGGGGGAGAGCCGTAAGAAAGCACCTGGTCATGATAGCGGCGCAGCGTGAACTCATCGCCCCAGGCCGCCTGGACCTCTGCGCGCAAGGCAATGTGCTCCTGGTAGCCGACGAAGTAGGTCGATAGCTGAGAAGAGGTCAGCTGGGCACGAACCCACTTACCGGCTGCTTCACGCTCCTCCTGGAAGCCGCCCTCGATCATGAGCTTCATGGCCTCGTCCTGTGTCATTCCGTCGACGTGGATGGCGGAATCGATTATCGCGTTCGTGATGGCTCTGAGGTACCACTTGCGGTTGATCAGGCGCATGAGCGGATCGTGATCGAGATAGCCTTCGTCAATCATCACTCGCTCGGCATACACGGCCCAGCCCTCGACGAACGGCCCTGACCACAGAGCGCTTCGCAGCGCGGACGGGTGGCGGTTGCTCAATGCGAGTTGAAGGTAGTGACCCGGGACCGCCTCATGAATCGTGAGGCTCTGAATGGAATAGAGGTTGTACTCGCGGAGGAAGGATTCGACCTGGGCATCGGTCCAGTCGGCCGGCAGCGGCGCCACCGCGTAAAAGGCGTTCTGGTCTTTATCGAGCGGCCCGGGCGGGCTGAAATAGGCTAACGCAACGCCGCGCTGAAACTCGGGCATCACGATGATCTCGAGCGGTTCCTCCGGCATCGTGACGATATTCTTTTCGACGACGAAATCGCTGGCCTGCTGCAGGTATTGTCTTGCGATATCGACGACCTCGTCCCGTGCCGGCAGCTGATGGTAAGCCTCCTCGAGAGCGGCCCGGATGATTACCTGCTTGTAAGCTTCGTCCGGGCTGTCGGGGAACGCCGTATAAGGATGTATGTCCGCGTAAACCTGTTTCGCGATTTCATACATCTCGTTGCGTACGCGTTCGTACTCGCGCTCGGCGCGCGCGCGGATCTCCCTGCGGGACAACGACGAGTTCAGTGCGAACGCCAGCTTCCGGTCATAGAGTTCCGCGCCTATGCGAAAGTCGCCGTTGGCTCGCGGCAGGAGTTCCTCCTCGAGCCACGCCTGCTGCTCGGCGATAGCTGCACGCGCGGTTTCCATTGCTGCTTCGAGGCGCCCCCTGGTTTCCGGTGGCAGGCCCTCCATTTGAGGGACGACCATCGAGTCGATGATCGTCTCGAGGCCGCGATTCTGCTGGATGGCGGTTTCGGCATGGATCTTCGGCACGCGCTCCGGCTGCAGCGATTCCCGCGCTTGCTCGAAAAAGCGCGGGAATTGTTCGAGGCGCGATGCGACGTTGTCGAGCCGCTGTTCGAGTGGTGCGAAATCGCGTGACAGGAGTCCGTAGACGGAATTGCCCGACAGGCGAACATAATAGAGCGGATTCCACGCCCATTCCTCGAGCGTATCGAGATCGAACAACGTCGACTCGATGTTGTTATGCAGGATTGCGGCGTCGACCTGGTTGGCGCGCGACAACTCGTCACGATCGATGGCGGCCAGCGTTTCACGGTACGCGGTAAAGGTATCTCTCGTGCGTGACCTCGCTGCCGTATCCACGTCGTCGAGGCGGTCGTCCGCCCGATGGTCACCCAGCGCGGTAGCGGCAACCGGTGAACGTTCAGGGGTCTCGTTGAGGTAGCGGTCGGCGAGATCCGAAAACGCCTCGTTGGCGCCCGGCGCGGCGGACGCCGCGGCGTGGATGGCCGCGAGCCCCGCAATAACCAGGATTTTCTTCAAGATCGACCCGCGACGCAGCTGCCCGGACTAGCGTTGGCTTTCGCGCACGATGAGTTCGTCGATAACGTCCGGGACCGCGTCGTAACTGCCCGCTTCCGCGCCTCCCGTCCTGTACTTGCCGTTGACCACGATGGCAGGTACGCCCTGGATTGCGTAACGACGGCCGAGATCCTTGGCGACACGGAGTTTCTGGTCGACCTCGAACGATTTCCAGGTGCTGTCGAACGTCTCGGCGTCGACGCCAAAGCGTTCGAACAGGCGCCTTATCGAATCCTCGCTCGTCAGCCGGTTGCCGCGGGTCTGGATTTCCTGGAACACGGTGTTGTGGAATGTCTCGGCATCCGCAAGTGCGCCATTGCGGGCCAGTACTTCCATCGTATAAAACAGGCGCGCGTGCAGTTCGTGCACGGTGTTCCACACGACCGGAATACGCACGAAGCGGGCGCTCGCGGGAATTTCGGCGGCCCATGCATTGATGGTCGGCTCGAAGCTGAAACAGTGCGGGCAGCCGTACCAGAAGAACTCGGCGACCTCGATCTTGTCCGCGCCGCCCATGGTCGGCTGACTCGGCACCATGCGGATGTAGTGTTGGCCTTCCTTGAACTTCCAGTTCTGCACGGGCGTATCCGTACTGTCGGCACGGGCCAGCATGATCGGCTGTTCATCGTCCTCCGGCTCGGCGGCGGACTCCTCCACGACGACCTGGGTGCTCTCTTCTTCGCTCGTTGCGTCCTCTTCGGCAACGACCTGCTCTTCGGCCGGGGCCTGCTCC
>JBFEXY010000280.1:0-3503 GCA_041562415.1 Woeseiaceae bacterium | reverse complement strand
TTTTCTCATCACAGTATCCGCAACATTCTGCGGCACTTCCGAATACTTGCTGAACTCCATTGAATAAACAGCCCGCCCCTGGCTCATCGAGCGCAGGTCGGTTGCAGAACCGAACATTTCGGCCAGCGGTACATCGGCACGAATGACCTTGCCTGACGGCGAATCATCCATGCCCTGCGGGAGACCTCGACGACGATTCAGGTCGCCCATAACATCACCCATATAGTCTTCGGGCGTTACCACCTCGACTTTCATCACCGGCTCGAGCAGTACCGGATCGGCCTTCAGCGCTCCGTCCTTGAACGCAATCGATCCCGCAATCTTGAACGCCATTTCGCTCGAATCAACATCATGGTACGAGCCGTCGTAGAGCGTGACCTTGCAGTCCACGAGCGGATAGCCGGCGATCACGCCATTCTCCATCTGCTCGCGCACGCCCTTGTCGACAGCCGGAATGTACTCTTTCGGCACGACGCCGCCAACAATCGCATTTTCGAATTCGTACCCGCTGCCGGGTTCCCGCGGTTCGATACGAATGTAGACGTGCCCGTACTGGCCGCGCCCACCGGACTGCCTGACAAATTTGCCTTCCTGTTCAACGGTCTGGCGGATCGTCTCGCGATAGGCAACCTGGGGCTTGCCGACGTTCGCCTCGACCTTGAACTCGCGCTTCATGCGATCCACGATGATGTCGAGGTGCAGTTCACCCATGCCCGAGATAATAGTCTGGCCGGACTCCTCGTCAGTGTGGACGCGGAACGACGGGTCTTCCTTGGCGAGCTTCGACAGTGCGACGCCCATCTTCTCCTGGTCCGCCTTGGTCTTGGGTTCGACCGCGACCGAGATCACGGGCTCAGGAAACTCCATGCGCTCGAGCGTGATGATGTTCTTGATGTCGCAGAGCGTATCGCCCGTCGTGACGTCTTTCAGCCCCACCGCCGCAGCAATATCGCCCGCTCGCACTTCCTTGATCTCTTTACGATCGTTGGAATGCATCTGCAACACACGGCCTATGCGTTCTTTCTTACCCTTAACCGGGTTATATATCGTGTCGCCGGAATTCAGAACACCGGAATAAACCCGGAAGAAGGTCAGGTTGCCGACAAAAGGATCGGTCGCGATCTTGAATGCCAGTGCCGCAAACGGCTCATCATCGCTGGCAGCGCGCCTGCCCTCGGATTCGTCGTCGAGGATACCCTTGATAGAGGGCACATCGATCGGCGCCGGCATGTAGTCGATCACCGCGTCCAGCAACGCCTGGACACCCTTGTTCTTGAACGCCGAGCCGCACATCGCAACGACGATCTCGTTGCCCAGCGTTCGCTTGCGCAAACCCCTACGAATATCCGCTTCGTCGAGAGTGCCGTTCTCGAGAAACTTGTCGAGCAATTCCTCGTCGGCCTCCGCCGCGGCCTCGATCATCTTTTCGCGCCACGATTCAGCCTCGGCGCGCAATTCCTCGGGGATTTCGACTTCATCGTAAGTCGTCCCCATGTTGGACTCGTCCCAGTAAATTGCCCGCATGCCGAGCAGGTCGATAACGCCGGCAAATTTCTCCTCGGCGCCTATCGGCAGCTGAACAACAACCGGGTTTGCGCCAAGTCGCTCGCGGACCTGGTTAACGACGCGCAGGAAGTTCGCCCCGGCACGGTCCATCTTGTTGACGAAAACCATGCGCGGCACTTTGTACTTGTTGCCCTGTCGCCAGACCGTTTCCGTCTGCGGCTCTACACCGCCCACCGAACACAATACGGTGATGGCACCGTCCAGCACCCGCAGACTGCGTTCCACCTCGATTGTGAAATCAACGTGTCCGGGCGTATCGATGATGTTGATGCGGTGCTCAGCGTACTGCTGGTCCATGCCCTTCCAGAAGCATGTCGTGGCAGCGGACGTGATCGTAATGCCCCGCTCCTGTTCCTGCTCCATCCAGTCCATGACAGCTGCGCCGTCATGGACCTCGCCTATCTTGTGCGAGACGCCGGTATAGAACAGAACGCGCTCCGTCGTTGTCGTCTTGCCCGCGTCAATATGGGCCATGATGCCGATATTGCGGTAGCGCTCGATAGGGGTTGTGCGGGACACGGAAATATACTCGGATGCTGGGGCACGTAGACCGATTACCAGCGATAGTGGGAGAACGCCTTGTTGGCTTCCGCCATGCGGTGCGTGTCTTCCTTCTTCTTGACGGCCGTGCCGCGGTTTTCCGCGGCCTCCAGCAGTTCGTGTGCGAGACGATGGGCCATCGATTTTTCACTGCGCTTGCGGGCAGCGTCGATCACCCAGCGCATCGCCAGCGTCTGCCGGCGTGCAGGACGCACCTCGACCGGTACCTGGTATGTCGCACCACCAACGCGACGGGACTTCACCTCCACGACCGGCTTCACGTTCTCGAGCGCCTGCTCGAGAAGTTCCAGCGCCTTGTCGTCACTGTGCGTCTCCCGCTCGGAGATACGGTCCAGCGCGCCGTAAATGATGCGCTCCGCCACGGACTTCTTGCCGTCATTCATGATCATGTTCATGAACTTCGCGAGAAGCTGGCTATGGTACTTCGGGTCAGGAAGAATCTGGCGCTTGGGCGCCTGTGTGCGTCTGGACATTGCTTATTCTCGAATACGATTATGATTTCGGACGTTTCGTGCCGTACTTGGAGCGGCCCTGCTTGCGGTCGGATACACCGGCGCAATCAAGCGTGCCGCGAACCGTGTGGTAACGCACGCCGGGCAGGTCCTTTACGCGGCCGCCGCGAATCAGCACAACCGAGTGCTCCTGCAGGTTGTGGCCCTCACCGCCAATGTATGACGTGACCTCGAAACCGTTCGTGAGACGCACACGTGCAACCTTGCGCATCGCCGAGTTCGGCTTCTTCGGTGTCGTCGTATAGACGCGCGTGCACACGCCTCTGCGCTGCGGGCATGCCTCGAGCGCGGGAACGGTGCTCTTCTCACGCTTCGACTGGCGTGGCTTCCGTACTAGCTGATTCACTGTGGCCATAGGCCTTAATCTCTTTGTCTGATTATCAAAAAATCCAAATTTTGCGGCAAAAATACGCGCGCACCCGACTACCGAACCTAACCAGGCTCGTTGTCGGGCAGTGGAACGAAGCCGCAAGTAGTTAACTTACCTGCATTTTTTTGGACTTCGTCCCCTAATGTCAGGGCCGGCCAAAAGACGGGCCCTCGTCATGAGGGCGGGCATTGTATTGACGCGCCGTACAGCGTGTCAAGCCAGGCAAATCGGGGACAGTGACCCTGATTCGGCCAGCGACGGCGAATCACCGTTCCAGCCGCCGAATCAGGGTCACTGTCTTCCGTATTTCAAGCCTCCGACCTGGCCTCCTCGCTCTCGTCGGTGGCAACTTCCGCTGATCCCGCTTCTGCCGCAGCTTCCTCTTCAGCCGCTGCTTCCGCTTCAGCCGCTGCTTCCGCTTCAGCCGCTGCTTCCGCTTCAGCCGCTGCTGCTTCGGCCTGCTGGGCTTCGTCGAGCTCCTTCAGCTGGTCGGC
>JBFEXY010000279.1:0-3535 GCA_041562415.1 Woeseiaceae bacterium | reverse complement strand
TCCCGCAAAACCTCGTCGACGAGGCCGAAGTTATTGAGGCTGGACGCGGTGATGCGCATGGCTTCGGCCGCATCCTCCGCTTTGTCCGCACTTTTCCAGAGGATGGACGCGCAGCCTTCGGGCGAAATGACCGAGTAAATGCCGTATTGCAGCATCAGCAGTTTGTCCGCCACGCCGATCGCGAGCGCGCCGCCGGATCCGCCTTCACCGATGACGACGCTGATGATCGGTGTCTTGAGGCCCGCCATCAGATACAGGCTGAATGCAATTGCCTCGCTCTGGCCACGCTCTTCGGCACCGACCCCGGGATAGGCCCCGGGTGTGTCGATGAACGTCACCACGGGTAGCGAGAACTTCTCGGCCAGCCGCATCAGTCTTTGCGCCTTACGGTACCCCTCCGGCTTGGGCATGCCGTAATTGCGCCGCACCCTTTCCTTGGTATCCCGCCCCTTCTGGTGACCGATAAACATGACGGCGCGTCCGTCGATTCGACCGACTCCGCCGATGATGGCCGGGTCGTCCGCATACATCCGATCGCCATGAAGTTCCTGGAAATCGGGCGAGAGGACCTCCAGGTAATCCGCCGTGTAGGGCCGCATGGGATGCCTTGCGACCTGCGCAATCTGCCAGGCGCTTAGCTTGGAAAATATGCTCTTCGTCAGCGCCTCGCTCTTTGACCGCAAGCGCGCGACTTCCTCGTTGATATTGATTTCGGAGTCGTCGCCAACAAAACGCAATTCCTCGATCTTGGCCTCGAGTTCGGCGATCGGCTGTTCAAAATCCAGGAATTTCAGATCCATGGCGGAGTCTTCGCTAGCACTTCGTAATAGCGGCTGCAGGCCGAAAAAAGGACTCTACATGATTTCTCGGCCGGGTGCGTACAGCAGCCGGACGTTGTTACTGCCGAGGAGTTCGCTCAGCTTGTCGCGCAGTTCCCGGCTTGGGCGCACGGACCACTCGGCGCCGAGTTGGAGCCTCGCTTTCGCGTTGTCGCCGAAGTACTGCACGGCAACCTCGCAATTCCCTTCCCTGTAAGGTAACAGCACATCGTGCAGCTTCATCAATAGCTGATCTCCGTGGCCGTTTGGCGCCAGCCGCAGCAACATGCTCTTCGCCCGGCTCTCGATCACACGATCGATGTGCAGCACGTTCTTCACATTGACCGACCAGGCCCCGACGAAGTCGTCGTAGCGCAGCGGACCGCTCACAACAACGATCTCGTCCTTCACCAGCAGGTGCCGAAACTCCTGGAACGCTTCGCCGAACAGGCTGACCTCCATTCGGCCGCTGTCGTCATCCAGCACCACGCTGACGCGATTGCCGCGTTTGCGAACGTCCACGACCAGACCCGCGATAGTCACCTCGCGCCGTGACTGTGCGTAATCACGCTCTCCGCGAGCCGTCTGCGGGGGCGGCTCTGCCGCGAGATCGGCCAGATTGCCGTCAACGAAACAGTGCGCGTCGCTGCGCACTGCATGGAACGGGTGTCCGGTCAGATAAAGACCGAGCGCTTCCTTTTCGTTGCTCAGCAGCAGGCGCTCCGGCCACTCATCCATGTCCATGGAAACCGCGGCGTCGTCCGGCTCCGTCGGCGCCTCGAGGCCGAACATATCGTTCTGGCCGGCCGCCGCCGCACGCGCTTGCTGGTCGGCACTCTTTAAAGCCTCCGGTACCTGATGCATCAGGGCGCGACGCGACTGGCCGAAATCGTCCATGGCCCCGGACTTGATCATTGCTTCGAGCGCGCGCCGGTTGACCTTGTCATGGTCGACCCGGCGGCAGAATTCAGCCAGGCTGCCATAAGCACCGTTTGCTTCGCGATCGGCGATCAGGGCTTCCACCGCCGATCTGCCGACTCCTTTTATCGCGCCAAGACCATAAAGAATCGCTCGATCGCCGGCCACGCTGAAATGATGGGACGACCGGTTGACGCTGGGCGCTTCGAGTTCCAGGCCGAGCTTGCGGCAATCATCCTTGAGCGTCACCAGGCGATCAGTATTGTCCAGGTCCGCGCTCATCACGGCTGCCATGAACGCGGCCGGATAGTGCGCTTTCAGGTATGCAGTCTGGTACGACAGCACGGCGTATGCAGCGGAATGGGACTTGTTAAAGCCGTAACCCGCAAACTTCTCCATCAGGTCGAAGATGCGTGTCGCGGTCGGCTTGGCGACGCCGCGCTCGGTCGCACCCGACATGAAAATCTCGCGCTGCTTCGCCATCTCCTCGGGCTTCTTCTTGCCCATGGCACGCCGCAGGAGATCGGCGCCGCCCAGCGTATAACCCGCAAGCACCTGCGCGATTTGCATGACCTGTTCCTGGTAGAGGATCACGCCGTAGGTTTCTTCGAGTACCGGCTTGAGATCCGGATGCAGGTAGTCGATCTCGGCCTGGTTGGCCGAATGTTTGCGAGCGATGAAATCGTCGACCATGCCCGACTGCAGCGGACCCGGCCGGAACAGGGCCACGAGTGCGACGAGATCGCCGAACTGGTCGGGCCGCAGGCGCTTGATGAGGTCGCGCATGCCACTCGACTCGAGCTGGAACACCGCGGCAGTCTGCGTGCTCTGCAGCAGCCTGAATGTCTCCGCATCGTCCATAGGCACGCGACTGATGTCGAGCGATGCGTCCGGGTAGGTCGCATTGACGATGCGTTCCGCCCAGTCGATTATCGTGAGCGTCTTCAGGCCGAGGAAGTCGAATTTGACCAGGCCGATCGCCTCGACATCATCCTTGTCGAGTTGCGTGACCAGGCTACTGCCGCCGTCTTCACAATAAAGCGGCGCAAAATCGGTGAGCTGGTCAGGCGCGATTACGACGCCACCGGCATGCTTGCCGGCATTCCTGACCAGGCCCTCCAGCGATTTCGCGAGATCGATAATGGCGGTAACCTCTTCGTCGTCGCGGTACATGGACGCCAGCTCTTCCGACTGCTCCAGTGCCTTGTCGAGGGTCATGCCGATCTCGAACGGCACCAGCTTGGCGATGCGATCCACAAAACCGTATGGCTGGCCCAGCACGCGCCCGGTATCCCGGATGACTGCCCTGGCAGCCATTGTGCCGAACGTAATTATCTGCGCGACACGATCGCGCCCGTAACGCTCCGCCACGTACTCGATGACGCGGTCGCGTCCCTCCATGCAAAAGTCGATGTCGAAATCCGGCATCGAGACGCGATCCGGATTGAGGAAACGCTCGAAGAGAAGATCGTGTTCGAGCGGGTCGAGGTCGGTAATCCCGAGCACCCAGGCCACCAGCGAGCCCGCGCCCGATCCCCGGCCCGGACCCACAGGGATCTCGTTATCGCGAGCCCAGCGTATGAAATCGGCGACAATCAGGAAGTAACCCGGGAAGCCCATGCCGCGGATCACCCGGAGTTCGGTCTCGAGGCGCTCGCGATACGGGGCCATGAACGCGCCACGTTCATTCTTCGGGATGTCGCGGGTCGCGAATATCTCCTCGAGTGCCGCGTCCAGCCCGCGTCTCGCCTCGGCTTCCAGGAATTGTTCCTCCGTCTGGCCGTCCGGTACGGGGAAAG
>JBFEXY010000278.1:0-3554 GCA_041562415.1 Woeseiaceae bacterium | reverse complement strand
GTGCTGGGCGATGACTTCCGGGTCCTCGAGTTCGAGACCAGCACCCGTACCGCGGCCGACGCCGCCGCGGCGATCGGCTGTACCGTGGGCCAGATAGCAAAGTCCCTGATATTTCGTGCAAACGAAAGCGGGAAACCGGTGCTGGCTATTGCGTCAGGCTCGGTGCGCGTCGATGAAAAGCGCCTGTCGGCACTCCTCGGTGAAAGCATCGGCCGGGCCGATGCCGAGTTCGTGCGCGAACACACCGGGTTTGCGATCGGGGGTGTCCCACCGATCGGTCACCGAACGCCGCCGGTCATATTCATCGATGAGACATTGCTGGAGTTCGAAACCATCTGGGCGGCTGGCGGCACGCCGAATGCCGTCTTTCGTCTGCACCCCGACGACCTGGTCCGGCTGACCGGTGGTACCGTCGCGGCGATTGCAAAATGAAAACGTTACGGTTGATCGATGACGATATACGCAAGCGCCGCCAGGAATAGTGCATAAACAGTTACGCCGGCGGCACTCGCCAATTTGCGCGGGTTCCGGCAGGTCAGGGCTGACGTTACCAGGGCGAGTACCGGGACTATCCCGACAAGGGGATAGGCTGGCGATCCGGACAGATAGAGCGCGACCGGTGCGATAAGCACGACAGCGACCCATATCAGGACGGGCCTCCCGAGCCAGGCTCCCGATACCGACAATATCAGTGCAGCAATCAGGGCCGGCCACCCCATGAGTATGGCAAGTATATCCACCGTCTTTGAGACCGGTCCCGGAACTTCGGGTTCATTGCGACGGGAAACCGGGTTTACTGGCGTGCCCTGCAGTTAAAGCGCGTATCCTGCGGCCAGGTGACCATGGCTTCGTCGCCCTTGGTCCAGAACGTCACCCCGAAGTCTGCCTCATATTTCGCGCCCGAGGCCGCAGGCACCCGCCAGCCCACCTTGACGGTATCCCCTCGCTCGAGGCGCACGGTCGGCGGGTCGGTCGGGATAAAGGTAGCCACGATTTCCGAGCTGTCGTCGCACATGAAAAAGACCGGGTCGCGGCCTTCCACGAGGAAATAGCGGGCCTGCAGTTCGGCAATGCGCGCCTCGTAGCTCTTCCTGGCGCACGCGACTTTATCCGTTGTCTTCCAGCACTCGTTGCGCCCCTTGATCCAGCCACGCTGCTCGGCCTTCAGGTGCTTCAAGGCGTCGGCGGAGTCGACGACACCGTCCAGCACCGTGACTGATTGCCGGTAGATGTCGGCCAGCCTTCGGTCCAGCGCCGACAAGGCCGGGTTGTCGCAAACCAGGTCTTCGATTTCATGCCGGGTCGCGGAGCAGTCATAGGCCGGGCCGCGCGCATCGACGATGATCGAGAAACCGTCGAACCGGTATTCGCGGAAACCGTCGGTCATCACGAAATCGGCGGCTGTGCCCGATTCGATTGCTGCAAATGCGTCGCCGAGTGATGTCATGTAGGCCGGATCGACTACCGGCACGTTGTGCGACGTCATGGCCGCATCGATGTCGCCGGCGAGGCCGGCCAGCCGCGCCGCCGTCTTTGCGTAGTCGAGGAAGTCCGACCCGTCGAGATGTGTATACAGTGGTGCGAGGTAGAAGGAATCGCCGGTCAGGAGTATCCGGTTGTCACGGTCCAGCAGGCAGATCGCGTCCGGCGCGTGCCCGGGCGTACTGAGGATCTCGAGCTTCCGCCCACCCAGGTCGATGACGTCGCCTTCATCGACGATGCGGCTGATTGTGAATTCACGGCTGCGGAAGTCCGCGACGACGAAACCCTCGGGAAGCGGCTTCCAGACCCAGCCCTCCTTGAGGAATTCGGCAACGGCCTCGGCGGAGCTGCCGGCAGCCCTGCCACGCGTGTACTCGGTGTCGCGGCCATATATCGTGTCGAACTGGTAGTTGCCGCCGATATGGTCGTAGTGCGTGTGCGAATTAAGCACGATGATCTCGAGATCGGTCAACTGCTCGACGACGCGCTTCATGTCGCCGATGCCGAGCCCGGTATCGAACAGCAACGCGCGGTCCTCGCCGGTGATCAGGAAGGAGATGACCTCCTCGAACTGGCCGGGCTCGTAAATAGCGAACACGCCGTCGGCGACCTTGTAGACCTCGAACCACTCCTGATCCTGGCCGATGCGCTCGAACCCGGACCATTCCGGACGGGGCAGCTTGTCCCACCAGTTGTCCTTGCCGGCGCCGCGATTCTGAACCTGCTCGTTTGTCGCCGAACGGGTCGACGCTTCCTCGCTGACGCCGTGCGCGTCGGCGGTTACGGTGAAGATCGCGGCGCAGGACATCAGCAGTAAACGCACTGTCATCGAGGGACCCTCCAGGTCGGTTCCCAAGAGTGCCTTCCGATCAGTGGGCCCGCAAGATGCCTGGACGGTGCGTGGTCCTGTTACCATGCCTCGATGACGAGCAATGGAGTCCCCAGCCAACCCAGGGCGCTGTTCCTCTCTCACGGCGGTGGTCCGCTGCCACTGCTGGGCGATCCGACGCACGCCGAGATGGTTGAGCGTCTCCGATGGATTGCCGCCAACATCGAACGACCGAAAGCGATCATCGTCGTGAGCGCTCACTGGGAGGAACACGTCGCGACGATTACGAGCGGGACCAATCCCGACATCATCTACGACTACTACGGATTTCCGCCGGAGTCCTACGAGATCGAGTACCCGGCGCCGGGCAACCCGGATCTCGCCAACCGGCTTCAATCATGCCTGCAGAACAACGGCATAACAGCCGTGCTCGATGGCGATCGCGGCTTCGATCACGGGCTCTACATTCCGCTGAAAATCATGTATCCGGAGGCAGACATACCCTGCATCCAGCTGTCGTTAATCGATTCGCTCGATCCGTCGGCACACATCGCTCTCGGCAAAGCAGTGTCCGATATCGACGACGAGGGGCTTCTCGTTATTGGCTCCGGATTTTCCTTCCACAACCTCAAGGCGTTTTTCAATGATGCCGCGTCACAACCGGACGACCGGAACGTGGCCTTCGAGCGCTGGTTGGTCAACACGTGTTGCGCTCGCGATCTGGACGAGGTCGAAAGAACCCGCCGGCTAACAGCATGGGAGAGCGCACCGCACGCGAGGTATTGCCACCCCAGGGAGGAGCACCTTCTGCCGTTGCACGTCTGCTACGGAATGACGAATCGTGCAGCCGAAGCGGTAGTCGAGCTGAGCATACTCAACAAGAAAGCGAGCTTCTATTTCTGGTGAGCGCGCGTATGCGGTCCAGGTATCGCAACCTCGGCCTCAGTCGATATTCAGGACCACCGCCCCCCGCGTTTCGCCGGCCTCCACGATTTCGTTGCCGACAGCGATGTCTTCCAGTGGCAGAGCGCGTGCTATGCGATGCTGTAGCCAGCCGTTGGACAGGGCGCTGTTGATGTCCGCGACGGCATGATCTTTTGCGCTGACCGGCATGGAATAGACGATGATCATGCGAACGGTCAGATCCTTGTACATCATCTTGTAGAAGGGCAGCACCGGCTCCGGGTTTCGCGCCGAGCCGTACGCCGCTATCGTGCCGCCGACCCTGAGAACCTCGACTGAT
>JBFEXY010000277.1:0-3583 GCA_041562415.1 Woeseiaceae bacterium | reverse complement strand
GGGCAGGGCCGTGAATTCCGGGAAGACATGCGACATCTCATCGAGGAGCTGCAGCTCGCGATCCCGGCGGCATTCGAGGATGAAGACTACCGCAACCAGCTGCGCGCCATTGAAGAAGACACGAAGAACAGGGTCGAAGAGCAGTGGAAGTCCCTGAACGAGCGCGCGGCCGAGGAAGGTATCGGTGTGCTGCAGACGCCTACCGGCTATGTGCTGGCCCCCATCATCGACGGCAAGGTGATCGGCGACAAAGAGTTCAACAAGTTGCCGGAGGAACAACGCAAGAAGATCGAGGCTGCGATCGAACATCTCAGTGAGGAGCTGCAGGCCCGGATCGAGATGATGCCAAAGCTGCGCAAGGCGCATCGCGAGCGCGTTAAAGCCCTCGACCAGGAAGTGACCGCGCATGCAGTCAGCCTTCAGCTTGCAGATCTCAAGGAGAAGTACCGCTCGTTACCGCGCGTTGGTGCGTACCTCGACGACGTCCAGGAAAACATCATTCAGAATGCACAGGACTTCCAGCAAACGGAAACGCCGTCGCTGCCCTTCCTGAGCCGGGATTCCGAGCAGCTCTACACCCAGTACGAGGTCAACCTGGTCGTCGACAACGCGGATGCCGGCGCGGCCCCAGTGATCTATGAATCCAACCCGAGCTACCCGAACATCATCGGCCGCGTCGAGCATCGGGCGGAGATGGGCGCGCTGGTCACCGACTTTCGCCTGGTGCGCAGCGGGGCCCTGCTGCAGGCAAACGGGGGTTACCTGATACTGGACACACGCCGCGTGCTGAGCCGGCCTTTCGTCTGGGAGGCCCTCAAGCAGGCCTTGTTCGCCAAGCAGGTGCAGATCGAGACGCCCGCCGAGTCCTACGGCTGGGTCAGCACGACGACACTGAAGCCCGAGCCGATCCCGCTGGACGCGAGGATCATCCTTATCGGCGAGCGCTGGCTGTACTACCTGCTCTGTCGCTACGACATCGAATTCAGCAGCCTCTTCAAGGTGGCGGCGGATCTCGATGACGACGTAGAGCGAAGCGACGACAACGTCGAGCGCTATGCGCAGCTGGTAGTCGGACACGCACGGGCAAGTGAGCTACTGCCATTCAACGCAATCGCCGTTCAGCGCGTGATCGAAGAGCGGGCCCGGTACGCAGATGACAGCGAGCGGCTGTCGATGCACATGAGTTCGCTCGAGGATCTGATCGAACAAGCCGACTACTGGGCCCGGGAGCGCGGGGGAGACGAAGTCGACGCCGGAGACGTCGCAAAGGCCATTAGCGAGCGCCGCAGACGGCAGAGCCGCCTGCAGTCCAGGATCATCGATGCTATCAAGCGCAACACGCTGCTGATTGACACGAGTGGCGAATGCGTCGGCCAGGTAAACGGGCTTTCCATTACGGATCTGGGCGATTTCCGGTATGGGCACCCGGTCCGTATCACCGCGACTACGCGGGTCGGCACCGGCGATGTCGTCGATATCGAGCGGGAGGTCGAGCTCGGGGGTGCGATACATTCGAAGGGCATGATGATCCTCTCGTCGGCGCTGTCGGCGCGCTATGCCCCGGACCTGCCACTGTCGCTGCACGGCAGTGTCGTGTTCGAGCAGTCCTACGGTGGCGTCGAGGGTGACAGCGCTTCGGTGGCCGAGCTGTCGGCATTGCTGTCGTCGCTGTCCGGGTTGCCTGTCAGGCAGTACATAGCGGTCACCGGGTCGGTGAACCAGCTCGGCCGGGTCCAGGCGGTCGGCGGAGTCAACGAGAAGGTCGAGGGGTTCTTCGACGTCTGCAGCGAGCGGGGGCTCGATGGGTCCCACGGCGTTATCATCCCGCGGGATAACATCAAGCACCTGATGTTGCGCGAAGACATTGTCGATGCCGTCAGGCGTGACGAATTCCGGGTTTTTGCCGTCAGCCACATCGACGAGGCCATTGCCATACTGACAGGCGTGGATGCGGGCGAAAGGGGCGAGGACGGCAATTTCACGGAAGGATCGGTGAACTTCCTGGTGGAAGGCCGGCTCGTCGATTATGCGACTGCGCGCAGGAGCTTTGCGAAGGAGGCGATGAAGAGTGGCGAAGACTGAGGTAAAGCTGCGTGTCGTTATCGCCATAACCGATACCACCCCGGTCGCACGACTTTGGGAGGCGGCCCTGCATTTGCTGCGGGAGTCGCCGGCGGATCTTGTTGCCTTGTACGTGGAGGATGATCGCTGGCATCGCATCGCGAGCCTGCCGTTTACGCGCGAGATCTCGCGGTCCGGCGGCGTGCCGGTCGAGTTTACGCGGCAACGCGCCGAGCAGGTAAGCAGGGAGCGGGCCGCACGCGTCCAGGAGTTGATCGAGAAGCTGGCAGCCAAATCCAACCTCGAGCCGGCCTTCGAGGTTCTGAGCGAATCGGACGCCGGGCGGCTGCGCGAGTTCATCGGCAGCCACGAAAACATCCTGGTCGCGCCGTCGTTCATCAGCACGCGGCCGATCTTTACGATGCTCTCGGAGATGAACTGCCGCATCGAACTGGTGGAAGCGGCAGAGGAGGAAGAGCCGCCCGCTTACACGCTTCCCTAAGCCTGCGGTTCGGTTGACGTTACCGTTACCGGTGTTTTCATTATGACCTCGCGATGCGGGAACGGGATCTTGATGTCGTGCTCCTTGAACGCATCCCAGAGTGCGAGCATCACCGTGCCGCGAATGTTAGTGAGGCCTTGTTGCGGGTCGTCGATCCAGAAACGCAGCAGGAAGTTGATCGACGAGTCACCGAATTCAGTGATCCAGCAGACGGGACTGCGATAGCGCGACTCGACCCGGTCCACAGATGCGGCGGCTGCAATAGCCACTTCGATTACCTCGTGCGGGTCCGAATCGTAGGCCACGCCGAAAGGCACATCGAGGCGCACGTACTTGTCCGAGAACGACCAGTTGATGACCTGGGTCGTGATGAAGTCCTCATTCGGGATCAGGTATTCGCGGCCGTCGCGCGTCACGACGGATACGAATCTCGCGCGCAGCTCACGGATCCAGCCGAAGGTTTCGCCGAGCGTTATCGTGTCGCCCGGTTTGATCGACTGGTCGAGCAGGATGATCATCCCCGAAATGAAGTTGGACACGACTTTCTGCAGGCCGAAACCGATGCCGACACCGACGGCGCCAGACAGGACCGTGAGCGCCGTCAAGTCGATACTGAGCGCCTGCATCGCGACCATGACGGCAACTACCACGAGCGCGATACGAATTATCTTGCCGAGGAGCACCCGCAGGGATGGAGTGAGTTCCTCGACTTTCTGCACCCGACGATCGAAAAAGTCGCCGGCATGGACCGCGATCCACAGCAGGCCGCCGACAAACACCAGCATTTGCAGGACGCTCAGTACCGAAATGCGTATCGCGCCAACGGTGAAACCTATGCCGTCGAGTATTGCGGCAACGTCGTCGACTATTCCGAGAATCGACGCGGCGACGAACACCCAGACGATAACCGTGAATATCCTGCCAACGAAACGGCTGCGAATAGCGTGCGATACCACCGAGATCAACAGCCACGCACCGGCGAGGAGCATGGCGCCATAAGCCAGGTAATTCTTCTCGGGC
>JBFEXY010000276.1:0-3623 GCA_041562415.1 Woeseiaceae bacterium | reverse complement strand
TCCTACACCGATCCCAACGGCGCAGACAACGGTTGCGTGGCAGCGGGCGTCGATTGCGACGTAGCGGGCATGGCCTTGCACGACGTGTTCCTGTGGAAGCAACAGGCTGGCGATTCGCTGCCGGGCTCAGCGCCGACCGGTGGCGGCGACGTAACCGTGCAGTTCGACGACACGGTTGTCCCGCCGCTCTTTACCATCACCGTGAGCTGGGAAGAGCCCGGAATCACCGCTCTCGACACGCCGCCCAGCTATGTCGTCACCATCCCGGTCAACCCGTTCTAGGAGCGATTGAAATGCGCAGAACAATCAATCCAATTGGCAGCCGGCAGCACGGTATTACTCTCGTCGAACTGATGGTGGCGCTGGCTATCGGCTCGTTCCTGATGATCGGCGCACTCCAGATCTACTCGCAGAGCCGCCAGGCATTCGTCATCAACGAATCGATCGCCCGGGTCCAGGAGACCGCGCAGTTTGCGCTGGATACCATCGAAGCCGACCTGCGCATGGCTAGCAACTGGGGCCGCACGAGCCGAAGCCTGTCGATCGACGGCCGCACGATGATCGGCGAACCCAACCCAAAGACGCTACCGGTGCCGCTCGACTGTGGCGAAGACTGGTCGATCGAACTCGGCACGCCAGTCGATGGTTTCGACAACGTAGTGGGAGGCAACAACATCGGTCTGCCATGCCCGCCACGGGAAGTGCCTCAGAGTACGGGGCAGGCGAATTCGGATGTGCTCACCGTAAGGCGCGCTTCCGTCAACCCGGTACCGCTGCAGGACGGCCGCCTGCAGATCCAGACGACGCGTATCCAGGGCGAGGTTTTCGCCGATGGCAACATACCGCCGCAGTTCGACCCGACACAGTCGGCGACACATAACCTGATGGTTTCGAGCTATTACGTTGACACGGATTCCGAACTTATTCCGGGCGTGCCGACGCTGAGGCGAAAGGTGCTGGGCATACAGGGCACGAATTCGAGGATCTTCGACCAGGAGATCGCCCCCGGCGTCGAAAACCTTCAGATCCAGTTCGGCATCGACATGAATGAAGACAACACGGTCGACCGGTACGTTAATCCGGGCGACGAGATTTACAACCCCGAAGCTCCGGGCTACTCGCCTGGCGCACGCGTACTTACGGCGAGGGTCTGGCTGGTCGTGCGGGGGCTGACTCGCGAAGGTGGCATCGACGATCAACAGGCTTACACGCCGGGCAATGTCAATCTCGGCACGTTCAGCGACGAAGTACGCCGCATGCAGGTATCGAAGACGATTCTCCTGCGCAACACCAGGATCTGAGGCAGAAAACGAATCATGACCATGCAGACGAATTACAGGAAGCAATCGGGCGCGGCGCTCATCGTTGGCCTGCTATTGCTCGTCGTTATCACGGTGCTGGCTGTCTCCGGCATGAGTACGGCTACCACCGAGCTCGCAATGGCGCGTAACGACCAGAACTACGAGAACGCCTTCCAGGCAGCCGAGACCGGCCTTGAGGCTGCGCTCGCGCAGGGCCAGTTTAATTCACTGGGTACGGTGTCCGTCACGCAATACATCAACTCGTACGACTCCGTTACGGCGGAGATCCAGCCGGACGGAGAGCCCACGATCGTGCCGGACCGTGCATTCAGCCTGGGCGTCGGCAGCGGCGTCGTCGCCTACCATTTTCTCGCCACAGCGACCGCCGTATCGGAACGTTCGCCGGGCACCCCCACAGACCGCGACTCGAACGCGGTACATACACAGGCTTTTTATGTTGTAGGACCGCAGGGTCCGCAGCTCTAAGCGGTAGCAGGAACGGAGTATTCCCATGAAATTCAAAGCATTGATCGCCGCCATCGTTTTAGGACTGACGCTGCCCGTCTTCGCACAGTTCCGCACGATCGAAGAGGCTTACGAAGTTCGCCTTTCGGACTTGCGCCTGCCGCAGAACGAGGCTGGCACGGTTGCCTACAAGACCTGCGACACGTGCCCGTACAAGACCACGCGCGTCAGCAGCAACACGCAATGGATCCTGGACGGCAATAGCATGTCGCTGGAGAAGTTTCGCCGCAGCCTGACGTCCATAGCGGATCGCAGGAATACAGCCGTCACGGTCCTGCACCATCTAGAGTCCGATCGCGTAACGCGCGTTTCGGTACATCCGGTCAGCCAGGCTAAGGACTGATTGCCCTCGCACGGAAATATGAGGACACAAAGATGAAAACGGTATTTCAAAAGACAACATGGACGTCCGCTGGCCTGCTGCTGGCACTGACCTGCGGCATGCCCGCCCTCGCCGATGACACGGAGTTGTTGCTGGTAAACCCGGACCAGGCGCAACAGATCCCCAACGTCATGCTGATCATCGACTCCTCCGGCAGTATGGGCAACACCGAGGAAACGAAGAAAGTTTACAATTACACCGAGGCCTATACCGGCAGCGCTACCCCCTGCGACCCGAATTACCTGTACTGGACCGAGTACAAGGACGTCGTGCCCAGCTGCGGATCCACGAACAAGCGAATACTGAAGACCGCCTTTCTTTGTGAAGATGCGGGCAGGCGCCTGCAGGGCGTCGGTAGCTACCGTGGCCGTATGGCGCAGCACCGCGACGGTGCCTCCGGCATCTTCAGCATCCTTCTCGGGATGGTTGATACCGTCCACTGGCAGAAGATCGAGCCCGGTAATGAATCCGATATCGTCGAGTGCCACAAGGACAACGGCGAACACGGCGACGTCACCGGCGGCAATGATGTCTATCCGCAGCGCGGCGGCGATACGGCACCTTTCACCGACAAGAAAAAGGAAGGCATCAGCTGGTCGTCCTGGCCGACGAGCCAATCCGTCACTGTCTACGACGGCAATTATCTGAACTACCTCGAGAATCCCGTCACGATCCTGGACTCGCGCATCAACATCGTGCAAAACACGGCCACCGCGATCCTGAACTCGATCGAAGGCATCAACGTCGGCATCATGCGCTTCAACAACCAGGAAGGCGGTCCCGTGTTGCAGGATCTGAAAGACCTGGACACCAACCGCGCCGAGATCATCGACACGATCAACCTGATTCCTTCCGGCGGCTGGACGCCAGTCTCCGAGACGGTATTCGAATCGGCCTTGTACTGGCGCGGCCTTCCCGCTCATTACGGCAACCTGATCAACGAGCACACCACGGATCCTCTGGCACTGGCTTCGACGAACCCGGACGTCTATGAGCAACCGACCAGCATAGCCTGTGCCAAGAACTTCAACGTCGTGCTGACCGACGGCGCGCCGACGGAGGACATAGGTGCGGCGGCCCTGGTCGACGGTCTGCCGAACTGGGGCTCGACGCTGGGCTACTCCGGTTGTACCGGTGCCGGCAACGGAGCCTGCCTCGACGACATCGCGGCCTATCTATTCAATGACGACATCGACCCGAACCTCCCCGGCGTGCAGACCGTTACGACGCACACGATCGGTTTCGCAGTCGACCTGCCGATCCTCGAAGAAGCTGCTTTGCGCGGTGGCGGCAGTTACTTCAAGGCGGACGACGTAACGAGCCTTACGCTCGCACTGCTGGAGATCGTTAACGACGTCCAGGATCGCAACCTGTCGTTTGCGGCGCCCGCGGTCGCGGTAAACGCATTCAACCGC
>JBFEXY010000275.1:0-3635 GCA_041562415.1 Woeseiaceae bacterium | reverse complement strand
GGAGTCGCGCCAGGAACTGACGCGGGAACGCATGATTGCGTCCGTCATTGCCGGCCGGCCTGGTACGCCGATGCCCGGCTTCGGTACCCAGTTGAGCATCCCGGAGGTCATGGCGCTGGTGGACTGGATTCGCGCGGAGTTCATGACGCCTGAAGAGTCGCGGCCGGCAAGCCCGCAGGAACCCCGCCTGCCCGGCAACACGGAATACGGCCCGATTGGACAGCCACAGCCGCAGCAGGTCCTGCCCGAGGACTTCTCGGGGGATCCGGGTAGCGGCGCACTGCTTTATGCGGAGAACTGCGTTGCATGCCACGGTGCGAATGGGGGCGGAGACGGTCCGCGCGCCTACTTCATCTTTCCCAAGCCCCGCAACTTTCACGATCCTGCCACGCGCGAGTACCTGAGCCGGCGAAACCTGTACAACGGCATCAAGTTCGGGGTCGTCGGCAAGGAGATGCCGGCGTGGGGCAAAGTCCTGTCAGATGAACAGATCGCCGACCTTACGGAGTATGTCTACAGGCAGTTCATCGTGTCTGGAGGCGCCAACTAGACCGGTCACTCGAGCCCGGTGATCCGCGCAACGCCACCGAAACCGCCCACCCACTTGCTGCCGTCGCCGGCGGTTGCCATCGAAAAGATGCGGTTCGAAAACAAGCCGTCTTCGGTCGTGAACCGAGTAAACTGGCCGTTGTCGAGACGTGCGAGGCCGTTGTTGGTGCCGATCCAGAGCTCGCCGGCGGGATCCACATGCAGCATGAACACGTGGTTGCCCGGCAGTCCGTCGGCTGCCGTGTAGCTGCGCCATTTTTCGCCGTCGAAACTCGACAGCCCGCCACCCCAGGTACCGCACCATACGACCCCGTCGTTATCGACTTCCAGCGCAACGATGTAATTCGGGTTATAGGCAACACTGATTGCCTCGAGGCCCATCTCCACTTTCTGCCTCGCATGGTGCTGCGAATACTGGCCGGGATCCATGTCGAACTCGATCTGTTCCTTTACACGCTCGTAATCCGCACCCAGCCCGTCTTCGTGCTTCCAGTTCTGCCAGGCCTCGTCCTTGAATCGGGCCAGGCCTCCCTCGGTCGCGAACCAGACTTCGCCGTTCTTGCCGGCATGGAGCGCGTAAACCCAGTCGTTCGGCAGCGCTCCTCCGGTGTTTGCGACCGTAAACAGGTCCCAGCTGTCCCTGTTATCGAGGTCGCCACCGCGCACGCGGTTCGCCCCCGACCAGGTCGCTATCCACACGTCGCCATTATCGAGCTGCAGTGCGTCATAGATAAATCCGTCGCCGAGGCCGTCGGGAATGTTATACGTGTGCCATCCGTCTTCCGCTTCATTGAGTATGGAAAGGCCGCCGCCGTAGGTGCCGACGGCCAGGCGCCCGCCAATCTTGCCGAGATGAAACACGCCGTTCGCAAGCAAGCCCGTCCGGGTATCCAGCAGCCTGTATTCGTCGTTCGTCGGGTCGTAGCGGATGACGCCTGCCGACGTGCCAACCCAGATAATTTCACCGTCCGGAAAAATCGTCTTGACGTTGCGCGGGCCCACGCGGAAGTGCGTGAAATGCGCGTCCGGATCAACGCTCGTGACATCACCACTCTGAGTAGGCATCGCGCTGCTTGCATCCGGTGCGCCAACGCGTTTCGCGGTGTCGCGCCGCGGTGCGGTTTGCTGATCGTCACCCGTCTGCAGCATCAGCATCGCGGCTCCGAGTACGGCCAGCGCCACGCCGATGCCGATCCACAGGTTCTTATTTGTCGACCTCATGGACTATTGCTCGCTTGCGGCGACCGGTGCCAGGAGTGCAACGCCGTCACGGGTTCCTACCCAGACATCACCATCATCGGCAACGGCAATTGTGTACACGTGATTCCCCGGCAGACCATTCGTCGAATCGTAATTGCTAAATGTGTCACCGCTGTAACGGCTGATACCACGGTTGGTGCCGAACCAGTAAGCGCCTGAATCGTCCTGCGTGATGCTGTAGACGATGTTTCCCGCCAGCCCGTCGGCCATCGACAGGTTACGCCACTCCCCCTTTTCGTATCGGGATACGCCGCCACCCCAGGTGCCGACCCAGATCACGTCGTCCGGATCGGCGTGCGTGGCAAAAACGTAGTTCGGATTGTAGGACTCCTGCCCGCCCATCAGCACGCTAAGATCGTGGCGGGTCCGCGTTCCGAGTCCGGTATTCGTACTGGGCGGGAGCGCGGCATCGTTAGGTGCGCCAATACCGTCGTCGTGATTCCACTCCGACCAGGTATCACCGTCCAGCATCGAGACGCCGCCCTCCGTGCCGAACCAGACCCGGTTCTTCGAATCGACGGCCAGGCCGTATACCCACTCGTTTATCAATTCTTCCTTGTACTTGGTGAATTCCATCGTATCGAGATCGACACGATTGGCGCCGTCCCAGGTGCCCACCCAGTAGATGCCGTCGCGCTGCTCCGCGAACGCGTAAATCCAGTAATCGGCAAGTCCGTGCATGGGGAAGAAGACGTCCCACTCTCCGTCCTTATAACGGGAAGCGCCGCCTGCATTGGTGCCGAACCACTTGTAGCCCTGGCTGTCGATGCCGATCGCAAACACGTATTCGTTCGCGAGGCCATGCTGGCGCGTAAACGTGTTTCGGAGCGCCTGGTCGTCGAGGCCGATCTCCATCACGCCCATCGACGTACCCACCCAGAGGGTGTTCGTCGAGTCCTCGATCGCCAATGCGCGTACGTAAATACCCGACCCTACTTCGAATCGCTCGACTACTTCATATGCGGGTTCGCTGACGCGCGCGTCCTGCTCGCCGCCACAGGCGCCAAGCAGAGAAAGAAAAGCAGAAAACAGCCACGGCGCGAACCGCAAAGCTGGACTCATCGTTGCAGGGTCCGCACGTAGGCAATAACGTCCCGCAAGTCACTGTCCTCGATCATGCCCCTGTAGGATGGTAGATGACCCATGCCGTCGCGCAAGCGCTCGTAGAGTTCACTGTCCGGCACCATCAGTGACTCGCCGCGCGTAAAGTCAGGCGTTCCGGGTTCCATGCTCCTACCGTCGACGCCGTGACATCCCTGGCAGTGCAGGTCATAGACTTCCTTGCCGTTATAAATATCTGCCGCATTCGCGCCGCCGGCAACCGTCAGTACGACCATCGCCACCACCGGCAAACAGTTGCGCATTGCTCGTCTGTTCATACGCATATTCATTCCCGTTAATTCTCGCTCGTGTTCAGTGACGCCTGCTTTTCCCGCCAATAGGCAAGTTTCGACTCGTCCTTCCCGACGTCCAGCCCGCCCTTTTCATAAGTGGCGATCAGCACCCGGATCGCCGCGGCGTGCCCTGCTTCACCCGCCTTTTCGAACAATTCGCGTGCCTGCCGCGGATCCTCCGCTACGCCCTCACCCTTCGCATACATCTCGGCGAGTCCAACTATACCGTCGGGATAGCCCTGTTCTGCAGCCATACGATACCAGTAGACAGCTTCCTCATTCTCTTCGCCGTAGTCCAGCAGGTAGGCCAGTCGCACCTGCGCTTCGGGCGACCCGGCCTCGGCCGCCTTTTCGTAAAGCGTCATGGCACCCGGGAGGTCGCCGCTGTTGAAGGCATCAATACCTGCCTGCAGGTCATCGGCCGCTTCGTCC
>JBFEXY010000274.1:0-3666 GCA_041562415.1 Woeseiaceae bacterium | reverse complement strand
GGGAACAGCGGCACCAGGAACCAGTTGGACAGGCCGCCGGACTGCGCTTCCACGATGTCGCCGAGATTCAGGCTGCCACCGGCCATGAGGACGCCGACGAGCGCGAAGCCCATGGCGATCTCGTAGGCCACGATCTGTGCGGCCGAACGCATGGCGCCAAGAAACGCGTACTTCGAGTTGGTGGCCCAGCCCGCAAGTATCACGCCGTAGACACCGACCGAGGTCAGCGCGAGCACGTACAGCAGGCCCGCATTGATATCCGCGATTACGAAGGTGTCGTTCATCGGGATCACGGCCCAGGTCGCGAGCGCGGGTATCAGCGACAACAGCGGTGCGATCACGAACAGGAAGCGATTCGACTCCGACGGGATGATCACTTCCTTGAACAGCAACTTGAAGACATCCGCAAACGGCTGCAACAAGCCCAGCGGGCCCACCCGGTTCGGACCGACGCGCGCCTGCATGCTGCCGATCACCTTGCGCTCGAAATACGTCGAGTAGGCGACAACCAGCACGACGCCGATCAGCACGATCAGGATCTTCAGGCTCGACAGCGTCACGTACTGCACCATGGGCGGCAGTGAGTTCCAGATATCGACGAGGATCTGCGGGATGAGCCCTGTCATAGCTCTTCGCCCTCCCCGCGCGCGCGGCGCGCCGCATCGGTGAGCTGCAATGCCCGGGCACGCCTTACCACCGGGTCGATCGAATACATGGGAATGTCGACGTCAGCAACCGGCGTGTCTGCGCCGTTCGGACGCGCGACAGCTCCGGTGCCGGCGTAGGTATTATCGGGATTCGCGTCGCCGAGCTGTTCGCGCAACTCGTCGAGTACTTCCCCGCTGGTCACGTACTCGAACCCGGGCGCGTCCAGCAGGTTGCCGATCACTCGCAGCACCTTCCAGGTTGGCCGCGCTTCGCCCACCGGGTTGGCAATGCCGGGGAAACTCTGCCACGTCCCGGCTGCATTGACATACGTGCCTGAAGACTCTGCGAAGGTACCGACGGGGAGCAGCAGGTCAGCCGCGTCGAGGAGCGTTTCCGAAACGAACGGCGTCAGCGCCACCGTAAAATTCTGTGACCTCACTTTTGCAACCGCGTCGTCGGTCGCCAGTATGTCGACATCAGGTTCCAAGTTGACCAGCAGCAAGACATCGAGCACCGCATCAAGCATGTCACCTGCATGCAGGCCCGGCTCCGCACGCAGCACACCACCGAGTCCCCGATGCGGCAATACGCCCGCGAGCGATGCCCCGGCCGAGTTCGGTCCTTCAGACAAAGTCCCGAAAGTCGCCCCGGTGGCATTCGCGATCGCCGCCGCGAGCGCACGCACAGCGGTCATCGCGTGATGGCGACCGGCGACGTTGCCGAGGATCAACAGGGATTTTTCGGCCCCCTGCAACGATGCAGCGATCTTCTTGTGGTCAGCATCGGCTTTGACGCCCTCGCAAAGAGCCGTAACGTTATCGGGCACCGACTTGCCGCAGGCCGCGACGGCGACGCCTGCCAGCATCGCCACGAGACCATCGCCGGACAAACTCGTCGCCACGTCGAAGAAGTATTCGTGCTCGCGGCTGCTGATAACGCTGACCTCCGCGCCGGCAAGCGCAGCCTTGCGCACGCGGTGCGCCAGTATCGGCGCTTCATGGCGGATGTTGCTGCCGACGACGAGGATGGCATTCTGCCTTTCGATATCCGCGATCTCGCAGCCGAGCCACGGATAAAGGGGGTCGTTGTCCTGGTCCGTGAAGTCGCGGCGCCTGATACGGTGATCGATGTTACTGGTACCGACATAGGCCGCGATCCCCGACAGCAGGTGAGCCTCTTCCGCGGTAATACCGGGCGATGCGAGTATGCCGACCTTGTCGGACGCCGCCTTCCTTATAGCCTCGGCGACACTCGTCAGCGCCTCATCCCAGTCGATATCACGCCATTCTCCGGCGCTCTTGATGCGGGGCGTGGTCAGGCGGTCGTCGCTGTAGATTGCTTCGTAGCTGAAGCGGTCCCGATCCGCGAGCCAGGTCTCGTTGATGCTCTCGTTCTCTCGCGGCACGATGCGTTTCACCGTGCCGCGAAGCACGTGCGCGTACATGTTCGAACCGACGCAGTCGTGCGGCGATACGGTGGCTTTCTGCGTCATCTCCCATGCGCGCGCGCTGTAGCGGTACGGCTTGTTGTTCAGGGCACCAACCGGACAGAGGTCTATGATGTTGCCGGACAACTCATGATCGACGCTCTGCTCGATGTAGGTGCCAATCTTCATATTCTCGCCGCGTTCCGTCGTGCCGAGCTGCGGGATACCCGCAATTTCCTGGCCAAAGCGAACACAGCGCGTGCAATGGATACAGCGCGTCATGTCCGTGGACACGAGCGGACCGATATTCTTGTCTTTGACGACGCGTTTGCCGTCGTTGTACCGCGAGACGTCGCGGCCGTAGCCAACCGCCAGATCCTGCAGCTCGCACTCGCCGCCCTGGTCGCAGATCGGGCAGTCGAGCGGATGATTGATGAGCAGGAACTCCATCGTCGCTTTCTGCGCCGCGATGGCGTACGGAGACCGGGTGAAAACTTTCATGCCTTCCGTAATCGGGGTCGCGCAGGCCGGCAAAGGCTTCGGTGCCTTCTCCACCTCAACGAGACACATCCGGCAGTTGGCGGCAATGCTCAGCTTCTCGTGATAGCAGAAACGCGGGATATAGGTGCCGATCGCATCGGTCGCCTCGATGATCATCTGACCCTTGCGGGCCTCGACCGGCTTGCCGTCGACTTCGATGTTTACGATGTCATCGCTCATCGTCAGGCAGCCTCTCCCGGAGCGGCATCGACGATGCTCCGTCCCTTGTTACGAATCATGTACTCGAATTCGTGGTGGTAGTGTTTCAGGAAACTCTGCACGGGCCACGCCGCAGCGTCGCCGAGCGCGCAAATGGTATGGCCCTCGATCTTGTTCGCGACATCGAGCAGCTTGTCGAGATCGTCTTCCTCGCCGCGGCCCTCGACGATGCGTGTCAGCATGCGATACAGCCAGCCGGTCCCCTCACGGCACGGCGTGCACTGCCCGCAGGATTCCGCCATGTAGAAGCGCGAGATCCGTCGCAGGATCTTGACCATGCAGGTGGTCTCGTCCATGACCATGACCGCTCCGGTTCCGAATGACGAACCGGCCTCGGAGAGCGAGTTGTAGTCCATCGTGCAGTTCATGATGATCTCGCCCGGCATGACCGGGACCGACGAACCGCCGGGAATAACGGCTTTCAGCTTCCGACCGCCGAGCATGCCACCCGCGATTTCCAGCAATTCCCGGAACGGTATGCCCATGGGCAATTCGTAGTTGCCCGGCTTTTCGACGTGACCCGAAACGGAAAACAGCGCGGTACCGCCGGAGCCCTCGGGACCCAGGCCGGCGAACCAGGCAGAACCGTTGCGGATAATCGCCGGGACGCTCGCGAGGCTCTGCGTGTTATTGATCGTGGTCGGCTTGCCGTACAGTCCGTAGTTGGCCGGAAACGGCGGCTTGAAGCGAGGCTTGCCCTGCTTGCCTTCGAGCGACTCGAGCAGCGCCGTTTCCTCACCGCAGATATACGCGCCGGCGCCGACAAAGGTGTACAGGTCGAAGTCGATGCCGGAACCACCTATGTTCTTGCCGAGCAGCCCCGCCTCGTACGC
>JBFEXY010000273.1:0-3697 GCA_041562415.1 Woeseiaceae bacterium | reverse complement strand
CGTATTTCCGGCACGCAGCGAAGCGTATCGAAGGACACTCCTTCGACTGAAGCAGGCACTGGACCCCGGGGGTATTTTCAATCCGGGCCGTCTCTACTCCTGGATGTAGAGCGCAAGCGTGTACCTGAAATTGCACAGCGAGTTTAACGGCAACGAGCGTGCGCTCGAGGCTGCCGAGATCATTAAGAGCTGCGTTCACTGTGGTTTTTGCAACGCAACCTGCCCGACTTACCAGGAGTTCTTCGATGAGAGGGATGGTCCGCGCGGGCGGATCTACCTGGTCAAACACATGCTCGAGAGCGGACAGGCCGGCGATGCGACGCGCATGCACCTCGATCGCTGCCTGACGTGCCGTGCCTGCGAGACGACATGCCCGTCGGGCGTGAGATACGGCAGGCTCGCCGATATCGGGCGCGAGATCGTCGAGGAGAAGACGCGACGTCCGCTCGTCGAAAAGCTGCAGCGGCGTTTTGCGAGAAAGGTCTTCGCGTATCCGGACCGCGTCCGGATTCTGCTGGCGCTCGGCCGACTCGTGCAGTGGCTGTTACCTTCACGATTGAGGCGCCAGATCCCACCCAGGCAAAGGCTGTTCGCGCCGGCCGGTAAACAGTCATCGTCGCAACGAAAGATGATCGTCCTGAAAGGTTGCGTGCAGGCGGCAGCAACGCCCGGGACGAACGATGCGGCGCGCCGGGTATTGCAGCGCCTGGGCATAGATCTGATCGAAGCGGCGTCCGCCGGGTGCTGTGGTGCCCTGAGCTATCATCTGGCCGCCCGCGAGGAAGGGCTCGGGTTCATGCGACGAAACATCGATGCCTGGTGGCCGTATATCGACGCCGGCGCGGAGGCGGTCGTGTCGACAGCGTCCGCATGCGGCGTGATGATCGGCGATTACGGCGACCTGTTGAAGGACGATCCGGAGTACTCGGCCAGGGCCCGGCGCGTGAGTGAACTGGCGAAGGACCTGTCGGAGGTGATCGAGGCAGAAGATTTGAGCGTGCTTCGCGATTCGACCGGCAATCAAACCACGGCGGTGCATTGCCCCTGCACGCTAATGCATGGCCAAAAGCGGGACGGTTCACTGGAGCGTATCCTGGAAAGAGTCGGCATACCGCTGGCAGAAACCGCCGAGAAGCACCTTTGCTGCGGCTCCGCCGGTACGTATTCCCTGTTCCAGCCGAGAATCAGCCGACGACTGCTGGATCGCAAGCTCAAGGCGCTGTCTGTCGGGAAGCCGGAACAGATAGCGACCGCGAACATCGGCTGCCAGCTGCACCTGGGTTCGCAATCGGACGTGCCAGTAAGACACTGGATCGAACTACTCGACGATACGACTGGGGACGGTGGCCCTAACTCGCGGAGTTAGGGTCACCGTCCCCGAAATTCGTGAGGTATGTCCCAGTTTTGGCCGGCATTCGTGTGGAATAGTGGGCTGCAGGTAAACAGGCCGGTTCGCGAATGCATGGTATTGGTGAATTAAGCGTCCATAAAGTCTCCGAGAATTGACTGGCGCAGCGGCTCGGAGGTTAGGATATGAAAGCACTGGTTCTTCCAGTACACATCGCGAAGTCCACTGGGCTGACCGCCGCAATTCTGCTGCTCGCGGGTTGCGACGCGGCCAATGACGCGATCGACGCTATCAACGACATCGGCAACGATGCAGATGTCTATTATTACGTTTCGCTTGGCACATCCCTGTCTGTCGGCGTGCAGCCCAACAGCGGCGGCACGCTGTTGCCGACGGATGACGGCTACCCGGATCAGCTTTTTGACTTGATCAGGGCGGATTTCGAAGCTGCTGCGCCCAACCGCGAACTCCGGCTGGTCAAGCTCGGCTGCCCGGGAGAAACGCTGGACGACATGATAAACGGTGGTAGCTGTCCCTACGTGGCAGGCTCCCAGCTCGACGCGGCGGTCGACTTTCTTGGAGACAACGCCGAAAAAGTGCTGCTGCTCACGATCGACATCGGTGGCAACGATTTTCGCAATGCGGACTGCATCACGGATGTGGTGGATACCGACTGCGCCAACGATATTTCAGGGCAAATCGCCATCGACCTCGCGGTTGTCCTGGAGGCGCTGGGCAACGCTGCGAACCCGGCTACGACCATAGTCGGAATGAATTACTACAATCCCTATCTTGCATCGTGGCTCGATGGTCAAGATGGCCAGGTACTTGCCACGGGCTCCGCGGATGCCGCTGTCTTTTTCAACAACGCGTTGGCGTCGACATACCTAACTGCGGACATAACAATGGCTGACGTCTACGCCGCGTTCGAGTCCGGCGAGTTCGGGATGATGGTGTCGTCGCCTAACGGCACTGTGCCGGTCAACGTGGCGAACATCTGCGCATTCACGTATATGTGTGACGCGCCACCGGTCGGGCCGGACATCCATGCGAATGTATCCGGCTACAGCCTCATTGCCGAAACGTTGACAACGGCATTGCCGGCCGCTCCGTAAAGTCTGCAAATGATTCTTATTTCCTGAAGGGCAGGGCCAACCTGCCCTGAGTTTTTATTTGCCTGCGCCGCTGGCATGATATCGTGTCGCGTCCCCCGGCTCGGAAGGGACGTTTCGCATTGATTGCTGCTGAATCGAATGAAATCGATGACTGATACCCTGCGGGACGCGATGCCCGGCCTGCTGCTTAGCGCGACCATCGCGCTTGCCGTGCGATTCGTCAGCGATCACCTCGGTGGTCCCGCAATGTTGTATGCCCTGTTATTCGGGATGGCCTTCAACTTTCTAACCGAGGATGAACGCTTTGCGCGTGGAATTCGATTTGCCAGCCGCCACATTCTGAGAATCGGAGTAGCCTTACTCGGAATACGAATTACAACGGCCGAGGTCATGGAACTCGGCTGGCAGGCGCTCGCCTTGGTCGTGGCCGCCGTGTTAGCAACGGTTCTGGTGGGCGGATTGATCGGGCGTATCGGCGGTTTGAAAGGTGACCAGTCAATCCTCTCTGCCGGCGCGGTGGCTATCTGCGGCGCGTCCGCTGCGTTGGCAATTGCATCGGTATTGCCGTCGCATAAAGATCACGAGCGCAACACTATTCTTACTGTTGCCGGCGTGACCGCGCTCAGCACGGTCGCCATGGTCGTTTATCCGGTGCTCGTTTCGTACCTCGGATACGACGACGTCACAGCCGGCGTTTTTCTCGGTGCAACTATTCATGATGTCGCGCAGGTGGTTGGCGCGGGTTACATCATCTCCGACCAGGCGGGTGAGATCTCCACGCTCGTGAAGCTCATCCGCGTAGCGTGCCTCGTGCCCGTTGTTGTCGTCATTTCCCTGGTTATGCATCGTCGACGGTCCCCGGACGCGCCGGGCGGACCGCTGTTGCCCTGGTTTCTCGTGGCATTCGTCCTGCTCGTCATCGTAAACAGTCTTGGATGGGTGCCCGCGCAGGCGCACAGTGTATTGACGCCGGTGTCGAGCTGGTGCCTGCTCACCGCCGTCGCGGCACTCGGGGTCAAGACCTCGCTTAAATCGCTGACCGAAGTTGGCCCCGCACCGGTTGGTGTAATGGTCGCTCAGACCGTTTTTCTGGCATTGTTTGTAGTTGGTGGCGTCGCACTGATCAGGTAATTGGCCACGGCATCCGGCGCCACGAGTTTTGTTTCAAAGAGGACGTTCTAATGTCGAACCTGGTTCCACCACATGGATCTGCTTCACTGAAGCCACTTCTGTT
>JBFEXY010000272.1:0-3719 GCA_041562415.1 Woeseiaceae bacterium | reverse complement strand
GTTGGAGATAGCCGCGGTTTCCGTGATTTCGAAACAGATAGCGCCCTTCGGCAATTTCTGCGCTTCCAGCTCATTGATCACATACTCGAGGAAGCGATCTTCGCTGAGCGATGTGCCCGAGAGATTGATAGCAATCGTATATCGCGCTTCGCTCTCGCTGCTGCGATCGGCCAGCTCGGAAAGTGCCGTGTGGATGACCCAGCGATCAAGCGTCGACATCAGATTATAGCGCTCTGCCGCCGGAATGAACTGGTCCGGCCCGACCAGTTCACCGTTTTCATCGCGCATCCTCAGCAGAAGCTCATAGTGACCACGGCTTTCACCACCGGATTTCTTTATGCCGATGATCGGCTGGAAATACAGCTCGAACCGGTCTTCCTCGACAGCACTGGTTATCCGCGATACCCATTTCATCTCCTCGTGCCTCAGCGACGCATCGCTGTCCTTGTAGAGATGCACCTGGTTGCGGCCCATATCCTTCGCCGAGTAACAGGCGACATCGGCGGAACTCATGACGCTTGCAACGTCGGCACTATCGCCGCTGATCATGACCACGCCTATCGAACAACGAACGGTGGTAAATGAATCCTGCCATTCGAAGCGATAACCCTCGATCGAGCCGCGGATGGTTTCGGCGACCTCCACTGCGCGCTCCTCGTTACACCGCTCAAGCAATATCGCGAATTCGTCGCCGCCCAGCCTGGCCAGCATGTCGGTCGAACGAATGCTGGCCTGGATGAGCTCGGAGAGTTGACGCAGCAATTCGTCCCCTGCGTTGTGCCCGAATGTGTCATTGACGACCTTGAACTGGTCGAGATCGATGTAGAGCAGTGCATGCGAGCCGTCCGGGTTGGCGCCGAGTTTTTCCAGCGATCCGACGAGACGGTTTTCGAACTCGCGGCGGTTGATCAGTCCCGTCACCGGATCATGAGAGGCCTGGTAACTGAGCTGCCGGAAAAGCCGTGATTCCTTGCTCGTGTCGTGGAAGACCATTACGGAACCGATGATGTTGCCGATGCGATCGCGGATAGGCGCCGCGGAATCCTGAATCGGCACTTCATCGCCGCCCCGGGTAATGAGTATCGAGTTTTCGGCGAGCGTAATGACACGGCCTTCCTTGAGGCATCGCACAACCGGGTTGTCGACGGTCGCGCGCGTGTGCTCGTTGATGATCGTCATGATATCGATGACGGGCTTGCCGCGCGCGCCACGCATGTCCCACCCCGTCAGGTCCTGCGCCACAGGATTGATGTAATCGACACGGCCGTCGGCGTCAGTTGTGATCACGCCGTCGCCGATGGACTGCAACGTGACCTGCGCACGCTCCTTTTCCTCGAAAATGCGGGTTTCCGCGTGTTTGCGGTCGGTGATATCGGTGATCGTTCCCTCGTGCGCGACAATGTTGCCATCGTCATCGTAAACGGCGCGCCCATTCTCCAGAACGACGATTTCCTGGCCGTCCTTGCGCCGCAGCCTGTACTCGAAGTTCTTGACGAATCCCTGGGCCTCGAGACGAGCAAAAATGCGCTCGCGGTCGATAGGATTGACGTACAGCATCGTGGTACGGCCGGCTGCCTTCAGATCCTCCACGCTGTCGAAACCGAGCATTTCGACGAGCGCGGGATTCGCGGTAATAAGGTCGCCGTCGCGAGAGGCGATATACACCCCGTCGACGACGTTTTCGAACAAGCCCCTGTAGCGGGCCTCGGAACTGCGGAGACGATCTTCGTCCAGTTGTCGCTTGATCGCGATACCTGCAAGTCGCGCCATGCGGCTGAATTTGTCGAGCTCGTCCGTCGTTGGACCGCGTGGCTCGGCGAGGTAAATATCCAGTGTGCCTATCACGCGGCCGGCTGCACCGTGAAGCAGGAACGACCAGGCAGCACCGATACCATGCTCTTCGGCTTCGGTCAGCAGCGGCGCCCAGCCCGAATCCCTCGCAATGTCGTCGCTGATGCTGTCACAGGCATGATAGACGGCGGAGCTGCAGGTAATGCCGTTCTCGGCAACCGGTACGAAATCCAGCATCAGCTTTAAGGTCTCGGGCATGCTCGGTGCCTGCTCGAGCGTAAGTTTCGCGCCTTCCTCGTCGAGGCGCATGATCGCTGCGTAAAGGCCATCATCGAAGCGCTCTACGAACCGGCAGATCGCTCGCAGAGTGCGATCGTGCGGTGTACTCGAGGCAATCATCTCGAGAATCTTGTTCTGCGCGAAAGCGACGCCTTCGGCACGCTTGCGTTCGGTAATGTCGGTTATGCTCACCCGGACCAGACGTCGCTTGCCCGCCGGCAGTCGGCTGAAACGTACTTCGCAGGGAATCTGCTTGCCCTTGGAGTCTTTGTGCATCCACTCGAAGGTGGGGTGCCCGCCATTCAGGGCCGTGTCGATGTAGCCGCGGCGCACGCCAAATGACGGTGTACCGTCCGGCTGCATTTTCGGGCTGATGGCTTCCGGGCCAATCGTGAGCAATCTTGCACGCGACAGATTAAACAGCATGCAGGCGTTCTCGTTCGCATCGACGAAACGGTTTTCATCCACGTCAAAGACGACGATGGCCTCGGGAGCATTCTCGACGAGCGCCCGGTAACGTTCTTCGTTCTCCCGCAGCGCGATTTCAGCTTCCTTGCGTTCCGTTACGTCGCGCAGGCTGATGACGAAGATTCGGCCACCCACGGTTTCGAGGGGGCTCACATTTATTTCGGCAACGAAGGACTCGCCGTTGGATCGGTGGGCCTCGACGTCACCGCCTTTGAACTCGAAGCGCGTATCGTCCGGGCTGGACAGGTAAGGTGCCAGGAAATCGGCCAGGCTCTTGTCCTTTGCGCCCGGCAGCAGGTGCTCGATCTGCGAGCCAATGATCTGGTCCTTGGTCAATCCGAAATAGCGCGCACAGACCTTGTTGCAAACACGGATCGCCCCGGTGTCACTGACGGACATCATCGCTTCGGAAACGCTATCGAAAATGGTCTCGATCGGCGTCGTTGCAGTCAGCGACTGCGTGATCGTCGCTTCCATACGATCGTAATGCTGATCGACCAGGCGCAACAGCTCGATGAAGTCCGATTTCTCGATACCGGACGACGCCGTCGCCTGCTTGATTCTATCCCTGAGATCCCGATCCATGCGCCAAGGTACTCGTCTTCCGTAACCCGCGGCGGCCGGCGTGTAGTACTTCCCTGCGGTTTACCGGCAGCCTGGGAACAAAGTTAGGGATTTATGAGGTATCGGTCTGTGAATTGGCGCAATTTCTGAAAAAAAATTTGGGAAATAATTCCCGATTACATGATCTACTCACCATAATGTGACGGGGAACTCGTCCCGGGCCGGCGGGGAATTCCTCTCCCTCATGGCTCGCTACGCTGCGCTTTACTTCGGTCGAGGAACACCCCCGGCCGGCCCAGCGCGAACCTGAAAGCTCGATGTGGATATTCACCTGGCGGGCTGCCGGCGATGTTTTTCGAGGAAGTAAAGCGGACCGAAGGGAGCCATGACGAGAAAAATCATCGCTGCAGCCCGCCGGACGATCGACACTAATCGTTCGAAGCAGGCATCTCGCGGATGAGTTCGCCGCTTTCGTCGGTCGTCACGACCCCGTTCTCCTGCAGTTCGCGCGGCGCGGTGCCGACCTGGATCGGCACGGCGATTACCGTTTGCAGCGAACCAGTATCGGTCTGCATGTGGGCGGTTACATTGAGGAACAGGCGGCCTTCCCTCGCGGG
>JBFEXY010000271.1:0-3728 GCA_041562415.1 Woeseiaceae bacterium | reverse complement strand
GCGCAAATCAGGGATGCGCGTCCGAGGGTAGGGCAAGCCACCAAGATGCGGACTTTTTAGTGTACTAAGTGATTGAATCCGTTTTTATTTATCAACTGGTCATCGGGACGTCCGTTGCTCAATTTGCATGGCAGTGCATGATGATGCACAGCTGATACACGCAATCTTCACTCAGACCGCCCCTCCCTCACGATGGTCGAATCGTCGCTACCCGGTGCAGCGCCAGAAGGAACGAAACACCCGTTTTTCGGTCGAATGCCTGTACATTTCGTGGCAATCCTATCGTGAAGTCTTTCGCTCGATTTCAGCCAAAGAGCCGCCGTGACCTGCTCTTCGCAGGTCTGCTCCTTATTTTGCTATCTGCCTGTGGCGGCAACGATAGTGCGACAAACGCAGGCACTGGAACCGGTGGTGAGCCTCCCCTTGGCTACACATATAGTCCTCCGGCCGCTATCGGCGATGGCTGGACCGTCAGCGACGCCAGCAACCAGGGCATTTCGGAGCAGAGACTCGAAGAAATGATGGCTGCTGTTGGCCGCGGCGAGTACCCGATCATCGATTCAATCGCCATCGCCAGCCAGGGCGCGCTGGTCTTCGACGAAACCATCAGGACTCGCCTCGATGATAAAGACCAGTGGGTCGGAAATGGGGACCTCTCCCTGCACGCACAGTTTTCTTCATCGAAGAGCATCGCCTCCATCCTTATTGGAATTGCGATAGATCTGGGAGACATAGGCGGAGTGGATGTGCCCTATTTGAGCCTCTTCGACTATCCGAGCTATGACAACTGGGATGAACGCAAGAGTCAGATAACGTTGCATCATGTACTGACCATGCGCCTTGGGCTGCTATGGGACGAATGGAGCGTGCCTTACGGTGACCCTGACAATGCGGTAGTCCGGTTTTTCAGCACGCATCATGACTACAGCAAGGGCTTGCTGGACCTGCCGATGGAAGTCGATCCCGGAACCAGGTTTGCGTACAACACTATAGCTTCTGTGTCGTTGGGCCAGGCCATTCAAAACCGGGGACCACTGACCTGTATCGACTTCCTGAACACCTATCTGCTGGACCCTTTGAGCATCACACGAGTGGCCTGGGTTGAGACACCCACCGGCTTGCCGGACCTTGGTGGCGGGCTGTATTTATCGGGCAGGGACATGTTGAAGTTCGGCCAGATGTACATGGACGATGGCCGCTGGAACGGGCAGCAAATCGTTAGCGGTGAGTGGGTTGCGGCATCGATCCAGGCATACACCGACCTGGCATGGACCGAGCCGGACACGAGGGCCTGGAAGGTTGACGGTTACGGTTATCAATGGTGGGTGGGCCACTTCGAGCGCAACGGTCAGATTCTCAGTTCCTTTGCTGCGCGGGGCTGGGGCCAGCAGACCTTGATGGTGATTCCGGAACTCGAGCTCGTGATCGCCATTAATTCCAATGATTACGATGGAAGCCCGGCCGCGATAAACCAGGTCTTCGGCCTGATCGACCGCTTCATACTCCCTGCGTCACAGTGAAAATGAGCTGCCCGGCGCTCGATCACTGCCGGCGTAAAACAGCCTGGAGAGTCAGTCTTCCTCGTAGATCGCGAAACGCAGCGCGAGGTCCCGATCGAACGCGGAAACATCGAACCACAGCCCGTTGTTGTCATAGTAGCTGCGGATGGCCTCGGCGAATTTTTCGAGTTCGGCAATGCTGCCTCTTTCCGCGGGATCAAAATCAGGCACGAGGTCGGTCATTTCCCGGTACCGCCAGGCAACCGGCGGTGTTCGTGGATCGGCGAGGCTGGTGACCATGTACTCACGTATTCTGATCGGCTCATGGGCCCCGATGTCGGGAGGGAGTATCGAGCCGCTGTAGGACGGTTTATTGACATAGACGGATTTGCCGACGTGCTTGCCTCCGTCGGGCACTTTCTCACTCGTAATGGGGTCGCTGGTCGCCAGGACACGATACCCGGCCGGCCGGTTCGCATCCAGGAGCCTTGCTACGATGATCGGGTCGCCCGCAACCAACGCATTCTGATCGAAAGGCGTAAACGCGGTTGCAAAGAACTCCGAGTCGAGACCCGTTTCCGTGAGCAGCTTTGCCCATTTCTTGTCGCCCGCGCGTGGCGCACTGTAGGTGATCAGCTTGATCTGCTGCCAGGGCCAGCCCGCAAGCGATGCCGGCATGGCGCTGCCGCTGCCAGCAGGTCCGTACAGGTCGCCCAGGAGTATGGCGCTGACGAAGTGCTGTGCCAGCGCGCCGCCGAGGCTGTGTCCGGTAACGTAGATATTTTCCGGTGCACCGCCACCCTCGATCCTGGCAACCTCGGTCAGGCAATTAAAGACCTGCGGGAGTATGGATTTCATGCTCCGCGCAAAGCCCCGGCTCACCGCACTCGTCGTCGTGATGTGCTCCGCGCCCTCGCCCGGACGCACACGGTCGGAGCCCATATCCGTGATCCAGTCCGGGTTCCCCCCGGCATCGCGGGTGTCGAATGCCTGCCACATCGCTCGGGCACCCGAGCCACTGCGGCTACCGCGGAACGTGATGTGCACGTCGTATCCGCCACCGGGCGTGTGCCTCAACAACACGAACCCCATAAGGCTCTGCGACTCGGGCTGATTCGGTTCACCCTTGTCGCCCGTGCCACCCTCGAAAGCCAACAGGACATCGGCAGCATCCGGCCCGTAATCCGCGCGGCGCGGGGCGATCTTCTCGAGAGACAGGCCGCCCTCCGGGCTGCCCGCCGGCCGGTACGAGACATAGACGTCACGAATCCGGCCCGTTATCTCTGCCGGAGTCAGGTATTCAGTCCAGCGGCCCTCCGGAGCACTGACATTGCTGCTCCAGGGATGCAGGCGGCTGTAGTTGTAGATGATCGGGTCGTGACGCGGGTTATTCGGGAAACCGTTGAGAACACCGGGTCCGCGGTAGCCGTCGAGCCCGACAGCCTGTTGCACCTGCTTTGCACCTTGCAGCTGCGCCCATGCCTGGACCTTCCTCATGAACGCGTCCCGCTCATCCTCCATCTCCTCGTAATACGGGTCGAACGGCCAGATCAGCGACTGCCCGTACAGGTGGTAGGCAAGAATCGACAGGTCGAGGTGATAGACGAGCGGGTGATAGGGAAAGCTCCCGAGGTCTTTATCCGCCCAGGGTTCCGTCGGCACATCGAATTGCGGTGTGGTGGCGCAACCCGCAACAAGAAGCAGCAATGCCGCGACCAATCGGTTACTGCGAACACGGCGCCGTAAAGTCATCGGCAGCGTGACGCCTGGGCCGCTGCCATACTGGCAACGGTCAACACGAATTCCGTCTCCTTGTTCCTGAGATAGGACACGATCGCAATCAGCAGGAGGAAGCTATTAAGCAGACCGAGGAACCCGAGGATCCACCAGCGGGTTGCGATGCTCGCCTCGTCCGTCATTCAATCCCCACTGCCAGCGCTAGTCGAAAACGAGAGTAGCACACGGTAAAACCGATCAACGGCTGTTCTGGTCCGACGAATGACACTAAAAGTGCGTTCGTCCGATCGTAATATGGTGTCGAGGGAAATGATCAGGCGTGAGTATTATGTCAATCGAAAAAAATGCAGCATGGAAAGCTGAACAGAAGCGCGAGCAGCAGCAGGCCGCTGCCGAAATTGAAACGCCGGCGAAGGGCGTGCGCGTACTGTCGCTCCAGATAGAGGACGAGGACCTGGGCGGCGATCCGTACAACCGCACCGGGCATTTCTG